>WGBK01000131.1 GCA_015494335.1 Gammaproteobacteria bacterium
ACATGATTGTTGGTCAGGATGTAGCCGTTATCGGCATCGACGATGACGCCGGACCCCAGACTCTGGATTTCGGCACGCCGCTCGACGCCGGGGTTGCCGAAGAAGCGCTGGAACACGGGATCCTCGAACAGCGGACTGCGTACGGTCAACTGGCCACGGGTCGAGATATTGACCACGGCCGGGGTGGTCTTCTCGAGCATCGGTGCGAGGCTCGGCAACCTGAGCTCGCCACTGCCCGTCGGCACCGAGAAGGGCAGGGCTGACAGGCCACGCCCCACCAGGCTCAAATTGACCACGACACTGAGCGCGAGCAGCGCCAGCAACAGGATCGGATACTTGGCCCGACGCAAGCTGCCCATCAGAAACTGCGCGGATTGAAACCGTCGAACTTCTGTTTCATGTCCTCGTAGAAGGTCTTGGCTTCGTCATTCTTCGCCGGCGGCGTGTGGATCTGGATTTCCACCAGTTGATCGCCCTTCGGCTTGCCCGGCATGCCGCGGCCCTTGAGACGCATCTTCTGACCGGACTGAATGCCGGCCTTGAGCTTGAGATCCACCTTGCCGTCGAGCGTCGGCACCGTGACCTTCTCGCCCAGGGCGGCTTCCCAGGGCGCAACCGGCAGCGTCAGCAGGATGTTCCTGCCGTCGAGACGGAAGTGGCGGTGCGGCAGGATGTTGATCTCCAGCAGCAGGTCGCCGGGCTCGCCGCCGGAAAGGGACGGGTGACCCTGCTTGGCGAGACGGATCTTCTGGCCCTGCTGCACCCCTTTCGGAATGGTGATCTTGAGCTTCTTCATGGTCGGTGTGACCACGCCGCCACTGCCCGGTTCCGTACGCGACAGCTGGATCAGCTTCTCGCCGCCATGGTAGGCTTCCTCCAGCGTGATATCGAGCTTGAGGGTCTGGTCCTGCCCCTTGCGCGGACGCGGACGATAACCACCATAGCTGGCACCGCCCATGCCGTCGAAACCGGCATCTCCGCCGAAGCCGTAACTGTAGCTGCGACGACCGCCGCCTCCCGCGGCCTGCTGGCGGAAGATCTGCTCGAAGAAATCGCTGAAGTCGGCGCCCTCGAAACCGCTGCCCGCAGCCTGTTCCCAGCCGCCGGCATTGAAATCCTGGCCATGCTTCCAGTTCTCGCCGAACTGGTCATAGGCCTTGCGCTTCTCCGGGTCCTTGAGCACCTCGTAGGCCTCGTTGACCTCCTTGAAGCGCTCCTCGGCATCGGCCTCCTTGTTGACATCAGGATGGTACTTGCGCGCCAGCTTGCGATAGGCTTTCTTGATGGCGGCCTGGTCGGCATTGCGGTCAACGCCCAGAACCTTGTAGTAATCCTGAAATTTCATCGTTTCTCTGCTCTGAAAAAATCGCCGCTCCGTGGAGCGGCGTGATTATCCCACGAAATCAAGACCCGGACCTACTGCTTGATCTCGATCTTGCGCAGGGTTTCCACCGGGCGCTTGCGGCCAATGGTCAGCACCAGCACGCCGTGCTTGCTCTGCGCGGAAATGGCGTCGATGTCGGCATCCTCCGGCAGCGTGAACTGACGACGGAACAGGCCGTGGCGACGCTCGTTGCGGCTCAGGCATTCGCCGTCCTGCAAATCGACCGGCTCGCGCTTCGCTTCCACCGTGAGCATGTTCTTCTCTTCGGTGATGTCGATCTGCGACGGATCGATGCCGGGCAGATCCAGATACAGCCGATATTCGTCCTTGCCTTCTACGATATCCACCTGCGGACGCCACAGGGCCTCGCGGTTCTCGTCGCGCAGGGCGCCGGGATTGATCACGTTCAACGGATCAAAAAAGTAATTCTGCAACATGATATTCACCTCCTTTCACATGTCGAACCGACGGGCCGACAAGCCCGCTCTGATTTGTCATGAAAGGTAGGGTCGGCGGGGATTTTTTCAAGCCCCGCTCAGCTCCCCGGACGGGTGTTGCGGAACCATTCGAGCATGTGTTCGGCATCCAGCGGGCGGCTGATGTAGTAACCCTGCACGAAATCACAACCCATCTCCATCAGCAGATTGTGCACCTCGGCCGTTTCGACGCCCTCGGCCACCACATCCATGCCCAGAGTATGGGCCAGCTGGATGGTCGCCTCGACGATATGACAGTCGTCCGCATCCTCGTCCAGATGGCGCACGAAGGACTGGTCGATCTTGAGCTTCTCCACCGGCATCTTCTTCAGGTAGGTCAGGGAGGCCTGGCCTGTGCCGAAATCGTCGATGGACAGGGAGATGCCCATGCGCGCCAGCCGACCGAGGATGTCCAGCACTCGATCGGGCTCCTGCATGATCTGTCCCTCGGTGATCTCGATCAGCAGTCGCCGCGGCGACACCCCGTGTTGTTCCAGGGTTTCGCGCACGCGGTCCGGCAGATCCTCCTCGTGCAGATCGACCATCGACAGGTTGATGGCAATGCGCAGGTCCGGCTCGTCGAATTCCGCCAGCCGCGACACCGCGCAATTCAGAATCCAGTGGGTCAGCGGCTTGATCAGGTGGTTCTTCTCGGCCAGCTCGATGGTACGCTCGATGGAGTAATGGTGCTGCTCCGGATGTTTCCAGCGCAACAGCGCCTCGAAGTAGCCGGTGCGATGGCCGTGCAGGCTCATCACCGGCTGATAGGCCAGCTCGAATTCCTCGTCGTCCAGGGCCTGGCGCAGGGACTGAATGATGCTGAAGGCCGAGAAATCCGAGCCGTCGCGCTCCAGGAAGACCACCGGCCAGTCCCCCTTCTGCGCCAGCATCAAGGCCTGGTCGGCCTTCAGCGCCAGTTCGTCCATGTCCTGGGCATCGTTGGGGTAGACCGCCACGCCGATGCTGACCGAGATCTCCACCTCGCGCCCGTAGACCCGGTAGGGCTGGCACAGGGTCTGGTAGATCTTCTCCACCAGGGCACTGAGACGGTCGTCGTCATCGAAGCCGAGCAGCAGGGCGAAATTGTCCTTTTCCAGGCGCGCCACGCTGTCCGATTCGCGCAGCATCTCGGTCAGGCGACGACCCAGCTGTTTGAGCAGGCCGTCGCCGAAATAGGGTCCGAGTTCCTGGTTGACGCGGCGGAAGTGATCGATATCGATGAACACCAGCGCATACTTGCGCCCGCTGCGCTTGCCCTCGAGGATCGCCTGGTGCAAGCGTTCCTCGAAGATCACCCGGTTGCTCAAGCCGGTCAGCGGATCGTGTCGGGCAATATGGGTCAGGTACATGAAATACTTGTGCAGCAATCGCAGGCCGGGAGCCAGGTAGCGGTCATCCCGGTCGTGGGCCGGCCGGTGAGCCATCACCTCCTGTCGCATGCGCAAGGTCACCCGCTGCAGCGGACTCAGCAAAGCCCTGCGAAGAATCCAGTACAGCAGCAAGGCCAGCGACAGCAGCGCCGGCAGCATCCACCAGGCCTGCATCGTCCACAGCGTTTCAAAGCCGGTTCCGGGCCGCCTCAGCAGCAGTCCGCCGAGGGCTTCCCCACCGCTGCGCCACTCGAAGCGCAGCGCATCCGGGTGTTCCACTTCCGCCAGGTTGGCCTCGGCATACCATTGCCCCTCGCCAGCACCCACGACCGCCTGCAGGCGTCGGCCCAGCGCCTGCTCCAGCGCTGGAATGAACTCGAAGTAATCGGCCAGCAGGATCAGTCGCGGCAGTTTGCGCGGTGCGTACAGGGGACCGATCAGACCCAGCCGCGCTTCGCCGGACTGGCGGCAGAAGAAATACCAGGGCCAGTCGCCCTGAAGATCGTCCTGCTGTGGCAGACGGCAGTCGCCGAGGGCATCGAAGGGTTGCATGCCGTCGGCGGTCTGCAACTGGATCAGGCGCAGCTCGGGGTGCTCCAGGTAGTTGCGATTGATGTAGGCCAGGCGCTCGAAGGCATCGGGTTGGCCCAGCATCCAGCGGCGGATGCGCTCGTAATGCCGCTGCAGGTTGCGCTTCTCCTCACTGCGCAGGCTCATGACGCGGGATTCGACGGCGATGCGGAACCAGTGTTCCAATTCCTGCTGTTGTTGCCGGTGCGCCCGATACAGCGAAGCACTCCACAGCGCCATGGCGACAAGCGACGCGGCCAACAGCATCAGCAGGGTGAAACGCTGGATCGGCAATCGCGTCAGCATGGCTTCACTCGATGTTCTGCACCTGTTCGCGCATCTGCTCGATCAACACCTTGAGGTCCACGGCCAGTCGCGTGGTTTCGGCGTCCTGGGACTTGGAGGAAAGGGTATTGGCTTCACGGTTGAGCTCCTGCATCAGAAAATCGAGCCGCCGACCCACCGCCTCGTCGCGATCCAGCACCTGCCCGACCTCGTCGGCATGGGCCAGCAGGCGATCCAGTTCCTCTTCCACATCCAGTTTCTGCGCCAGCAGCACCAGTTCCTGTTCCAGCCGGCCGCTGTCGGCGCTGGCCGACCACTGCTGCAGCTTATCCTCGAGCTGGGCCGACCATTTCTCGCGCATGGCCTGCAGCACCTGCGGCCGTCGCTGCTGCACCTCGCTGACGATGTCGCGCAACTGTACCAGGCGGCTGACGATCATCTCCCTGAGCGCCGCGCCTTCGCGCTCACGGTTCTGCACCAGCTGCTCCAGGGCGGCGTCGAAGGCTTCGAGAGCCAGCTCGCGCAGGGGCGCGAAATCCATCGCGGTCTCGTCGATGGCCCCGGGCCAGCGCAGAATGTCGGCCACCGACAGGCTCTGCCCGTCGTGCACGATGTTGAGGATCTCCCGTTCCACGTCGCGCAGGCCGCGCACCACCTCCTCGTTGAGGGGAACCCGGCTCTGCAGGCGCGGGCTGAGCTTGTAGCGCAGGCCGATCTCCAGCTTGCCGCGATGGATGCGCGCGCCGATGCGGTTGCGCAGTTCCGGCTCGAGCTGGCGAAACTCTTCCGGCAGGCGGAAGCCCGGCTCCAGGTAACGATGGTTGACCGACTTGATCTCCCATACCACTTCGCCCTGTTCATTGCCGCGCTGCTCCCGCGCAAAGGCCGTCATGCTCTTCAACATCGTCATAGATCCGGTTACTGGGTGACCCATTCTAACAGCTGGTATAATCCGCGCCCATTCTTCCCGCCCCGGAGCACATGACCATGACCCAGCCCGTCCAGCGACCCAGCGGTCGCGCCCCCGACCAGATGCGTGACATCCGCATTACCCGCAACTACACCAAGCATGCCGAGGGATCGGTGCTGATCGAATGCGGCGACACCCGGGTAATCTGCACCGCCAGCGTCGACGAGCGGGTGCCCGGCTTCCTCAAGGGCAAGGGCCAGGGCTGGATCACCGCCGAGTACGGCATGCTGCCGCGCTCCACCTCCATCCGCATGCGCCGCGAGGCCAGCAACGGCAAGCAGGGCGGCCGCACCCTGGAGATTCAGCGGCTGATCGGCCGCTCGCTGCGCGCCAGCATCGATCTCGTAAAACTCGGCGAGCGCCAGATCACCCTCGACTGCGATGTCATACAGGCCGACGGCGGTACGCGCACCGCCTCCATTTCCGGAGCCTGGGTGGCCCTGCGCGATGCCATCGACAGCCTGATCGGGCAAGGCAAGCTGAAGGAGTCGCCGCTCAAGTGCCAGGTCGCCGCCATCTCGGTGGGCGTCTATCGCGGCAGCCCGGTACTGGATCTCGACTATCCGGAAGACTGCGAGGCGGAAACCGACATGAACCTGGTGATGGACAGCAACGGCGGTTTCATCGAGATCCAGGGTACTGCCGAGGGCGCCGCCTTCAGCCAGGACGAGCTGAATGCCATGCTGGCCCTGGGCCGCAAGGGCACCGAAGAAATCTTCGCCCTGCAGCGGGAGGCCTGAAACATGGACGACAAGCGCAAACTGGTCATCGCCAGCGGCAACCCGGGCAAATTGCGCGAGCTGTCGGCCCTGCTCGAACCCCTGGGCTACGAACTGCACGCCCAGTCCGAATTCGATGTGCCGGAAGCAGAGGAAACCGGCACCACCTTCGTAGAGAATGCCATCATCAAGGCGCGCAATGCTGCCGCCCACACCGGGCTGCCGGCCATCGCCGACGATTCGGGCATCGAGGTCGATGCCCTCGATGGCGCTCCCGGCGTCTACTCGGCCCGCTTCTCCGGACCCGGCGCCGACGATGCCAGCAACAACACCCTGCTGGTGGAGAAGCTGCGCGATGTCCCCGAGCAGCAGCGCGGCGCCCGTTACCGCGCGGTTCTCGTCTACATGCGCCATGCCGCCGATCCGTCACCGATCATCTGCGAAGGCAGCTGGGAAGGCCGCATCATCCTCGAGCCGCGCGGCGACAACGGCTTCGGCTACGACCCCCATTTCTGGCTCGACAGTCACGGCTGCACCAGCGCCGAGCTGGACCCGGCGGAAAAGAACCGCCTCAGCCATCGCGGCCAGGCATTGCGCGAGCTGGTGCAGCGACTGCAGCGGAAAGCGGCTTGAGCCTGACCGCCCTGCCCCCACTGTCGCTGTACGTGCACCTGCCCTGGTGCGCACGCAAGTGCCCCTATTGCGATTTCAATTCCCATGTCGACGAGAACCGCGACCCAGAGGCCTATGTCGATGCCCTGCTCGAGGACCTGGACAACGAACTGCCGCTGGTCTGGGGCCGCGGCATCCACAGCATCTTTTTCGGCGGCGGCACGCCATCGCTGTTTCCGCCCGAAGCCATTGACCGGTTGCTCGGCGGCCTGCGCGCCCGTCTGCCGGTCCATCCAGCCTGCGAGATCACGCTGGAAGCCAACCCCGGCAGCGCCGACGAATCCCATTTCCGCGGCTACCGCGAGGCCGGCATCAACCGCCTGTCCATAGGCATACAGAGCTTCGACGACCGGCATCTCGAGGCGCTGGGCCGCATCCACGACCGCGAACAGGCCCTGCGTGCCTTCGAGTCGGCGCGCCAGGCCGGTTTCGACAATATCAATATCGACCTGATGTTCGCACTGCCGGGACAAAGCCTGCAGCAGGCCGAGGCCGATCTCGAACAGGCCATCGCCCTGCAGCCGGAGCACCTGTCCCGCTACCAGCTCACGCTGGAGCCCAACACCCTGTTCCATCACAACCCGCCCCCGCTGCCCGACGACGATACCGCGGCGACAATGGAAATGCGCGGATTCGAGCAGCTGGCCCGGGCCGGCTTCGACCACTACGAGGTTTCAGCACATGCCCGTGAAGGCTTCCGCTGCCGTCACAATCTCAATTACTGGGAATTCGGCGACTACATCGGCATTGGCGCCGGCGCTCACGGCAAGATCAGCCTGCCCGCGGAGCAAAGCATCCTGCGGCGCAGTCGGTTGCGACAGCCGGCCCAATACCTGAACAGCCCGCCCGGGGAACGCATCCTCGAACAGCGCCGCCTCGCGCCGGGCGACCGGGTCTTCGAGTTCATGCTCAATGCATTGCGACTGGTAAACGGCTTCGAGCCGCAGCTGTTCGAGGCTCGCACCGGTCTGCCGCTGGCATCGATCCAGTCCGGCCTCGACGAGGCCAAACAACGCGGATTACTGGAAACCGACAGCCGGCGCTTGCGGCCCAGTGAACTCGGGAGGCGCTTCCTCAACGATCTGCAGACCCTGTTCATGGATCTCAAGCCTGAAACCCCACCCAACGGCATCACGGTTGAGGTCAATTTCAGACCTTGAATGCACCATAAAAGTGCATTTGAGCTTTTTTTTATGCACAACTCAGAAGCTTTTCGCCGCTGTCAAGACCCGACGGCAAGAAAATGTACTCCGGCCCGGCTGAATTTCATAAATCATTGATAAACAAGAATTTTTCTTTAGTGGTCAAAAATTGTCACATCCAACAGAAAGCCTTTGATCAACCGCTTCAACGGACTTCGTCGACCTTTTACCCACAGAGTTATCCACAGATTTTGTGGATAACCAATACAAGTACGGCAGAGCAAAGGTTTCCGGCGACATGCTCAAACTTCACTTTAACTTTGAGCGCTAAATGGCACAGAATCGAGAGCCGAAAGACAAAGCCGGGGGGCCGGGTCAGACACCGGGCCGAGGCTGTCGTGAGCGCAAATTCTGCTTGCATCCGGACGCGAAAGCAGGCAGAATTCGCGCCCTTTCAACGCACGCCGAAGCCAACCGCCATGAAACAAGGTATTCACCCCGAATATAGAACCGTCGTCTTTCAGGACACTTCTTCCGATTTCGCGATTCTGACCCGTTCCACCATCGAAACCCGCGAAACCATCCAATGGGAAGACGGCAACGAGTACCCGCTGGTCAAGCTCGAGGTTTCCAGCGCTTCCCACCCCTTCTACACCGGCAAGCAGCATGTCCTGCAGTCCGCGCGTCAGGTGGACAAGTTCCGCGAGCGTTACGGCAAGAAATAAGTCTTTCGCGGCGGTTCGTACCGTTACGATCGGAAGGGGGCGCCAAGGCGCCCCTTTTTTGTTTGCCCACGGAAAAGCATTTGTTCCGCTTGTGCTCTTTGCCTAAGATGGCAAGCCTTCCCTCCATTCAACTGCGAAATTTCGATGAAGAAACAGGCCCTTGATTACCACGAATTCCCGAAACCCGGCAAGATCGCCATCGAGATCACCAAGCCCACGGCGACTCAGCAGGATCTGGCCCTGGCCTATACGCCGGGTGTGGCCGAGCCGGTGCGCAAGATCGCGGCCAACCCCGATGCCGCCTATCGCTACACGGCCAAGGGCAACCTGGTCGCGGTGATCACCGACGGTACCGCGGTGCTGGGCCTGGGCAATGTCGGCGCACTGGCCGGCAAGCCGGTGATGGAAGGCAAGGCCGTGCTGTTCAAGGCCTTTGCCGACATCGACGTCTTCGACATCGAGGTATCCACCACCGACACCGATGCATTCATCGAAACAGTGGCCAACATCGCCGGCGGCTTCGGCGGCATCAATCTCGAGGATATCGCGGCACCGCGCTGCTTCGAGATCGAGGAACGCCTGCGCGAACGACTCGACATCCCGGTTTTCCACGATGACCAGCACGGCACCGCCATCATTATCGCCGCCGGTCTGCTCAACGCCCTGGAACTGCAGGGCAAACGTCTCGAGGAAGCACGCATCGTCTGCGTCGGCGCCGGTGCGGCGGGGATCGCCTCGATGGACTTGCTGGTGGAACTCGGCGCCGATCTGCGCAACATCCTGCTGGTCGACAGCAAGGGCGTGATCCACTGCGAGCGCGACGACCTCAACCCCTACAAGCTGGCCTATGCCCAAGTCACCGAAAAGCGCAGCCTGGCCGACGCCATCGAGGGCGCGGACGTGTTCATTGGCGTGTCCGGCCCCAACATCCTCAGCGCCGAGATGCTGTCGACCATGGCCGACCGCCCGATCGTCTTTGCCCTGTCCAACCCGGATCCGGAGATTCATCCCGAACTGGCGCTGGAGACCCGCCGCGACGTGATCATGGCTACCGGCCGCAGCGATTTCCCGAATCAGGTCAACAATGTGCTCGGTTTTCCCTACATCTTCCGTGGCGCTCTCGACGCCCGCGCCACCTGCATCAACAAGCCGATGATCGTCGCCGCAGTGCACGCCCTGCGCGAGCTGGCGAAACAGCCGGTGCCCCAGCAGGTACTCGACGCCTACGGCCTCGAACAGCTCGAGTTCGGCCCCGACTACATCATTCCCAAGCCTTTCGATCCGCGACTCATCGACATCGTGCCGGCGGCGGTCAAGCAGGCAGCAGTCGACTGCAATGCGGTGCACTGCAACTGAGGGCTTCCTGCTGCTGGTGGCCCTGTGGCTGTTGCCGTTCGCGGCCACGGCCTCCGAGGTGGCGGACGAGGCCTGCGTGGCCATCAGCGACAAGCTGGCCAGCATCGACCTGAATTTCTGCAAGAGTCTGGGGATGACCGGGTTCGAAGGGAAGGATCCCTCGACCATCGCCCGCTCCGTCGACGGCTTCCCGATCCTTTTGCGCGAATACCCGCCCCTGCCCGGGCGCAAGCCCCGCGGTCGGGTGCTGATCATCGGCGGCACCCACGGCGACGAACTGTCATCGATCAGCGTGGTCATGAAATGGATGGATACGCTGAGCCGACACCACAGCGGCCTGTTCCACTGGCGCATCCTGCCGCTGCTCAATCCCGACGGCGCACTGGCGAGGAAGTCCACCCGCGTCAACGCCCGCGGCGTCGACCTCAACCGCAATTTCGAACCCCCCGGCTTCGAACATTCGGCACTCGAGTACTGGGCCGAGCGCACCGGTCGCAACCCGCGCCGCTATCCCGGCCCGGAACCGCTGAGCGAACCGGAGACACGCTGGCTGAAGCAGCAAATCGAGGACTTCCGGCCCGACATCATCATTTCCGTCCACGCGCCCTACAGCCTGGTCGATTTCGACGCACCGGACCGCAAGGCGGCTCCGCGCCGCATCGGCTACCTGAAGAAAAACCTGATGGGCACCTACCCGGGCTCGCTGGGTCAGTATGCCGGCATCCACCTCGGCATTCCGGTGATCACCCTGGAACTGCCCCATGCCGGCATCATGCCGACCCGCCGACAGATCAGCGGCATGTGGACCAGCCTGGTGCGCTGGCTGAGCCGCCATCTGCCGGCCACGCGCATGGCCGACGGCGAGAACCGTCAGGGCTGAGGCTCAACGCTTGCACAAGGGACGGTCGTCGGGGTTCTCCACCGCGTCGGCCACGGCATCGACGATGCGACCCAGCTCGTCGTGGCTGATCACCGTCAGCACCCGCGCCAGCACTTCCGGATCCACCGCCGCATACACCGAACGGCCGTCCTTCAGGCTCACCGCCAGCCCGACATTGTGCATCTCGTCCTCCTCGTCCTCGGCCACCAGTGCCTCATTGAGGGTCATCATCTCGTCGTAGAAGGCCTCGATCTCCTCGCTCAGCGCATCATCCAGGTCGTCGCGGATGAATACCGTCAGGCCCTCGACATCGGTCTCGTCCAGCCCTTCCTTCAGGGGCTCCACGCCCCGCTCGGCCAGGAATGCCTTGAAACGGCGGCAGGGCTCCTCGTGAAAGAAGATGAATTCGAGCATCAGTTGGTCATTCATGGGCAGGGTTCCGTTATCTGTCGCGGCAAGTCATTGGAATAGTGTACCAGTGGTTCGTCCGTGAAAATGTCTGCGGCATGGATGCCGCAGTCAAGCCTACAGGGAAGTATTCACGGCGCTTTTCACGGATGACCACTGGTGCGCCATTGTTTCGATGGTTCAGCCCTGCATTCATGGGCAAACCCTGTGTTTGCAAAACCGAGCTGTGGTATTTTATCGACTTTGCCGAATCAAAGCACAGCGAGGTTCTTACGCGTGTCCGCCTACCCCTATTGCCGCCCGCGCCGCATGCGCCGCGATGAGTTCAGCCGCCGCCTGATGCGCGAGAATCGTCTCTCCAGCGACGACCTGATCTACCCCGTGTTCGTGCTCGAGGGCAAGCAGCGCCGCGAGGCCGTGCCTTCGATGCCCGGCGTCGAACGCAAGAGCATCGACCTGCTGCTCGAGGAAGCCCGTGAATGCGTCGAACTCGGCATCCCGGCGATCGCGCTGTTCCCGGTCACGCCCCCGGAGGCCAAGAGCGACGACGCGGCCGAGGCCTGGAATCCGGATGGACTGGCGCAACGTGCCGTGCGCGCCCTCAAGGCCGAGTTTCCCCGGCTCGGCGTGATCACCGATGTCGCCCTCGACCCCTTCACCAGCCATGGACAGGACGGCCTGCTCGACGAGGAGGGCTATGTCACCAACGATGCCACCGTCGAGGCGCTGGTGAAACAGGCGCTCTCCCATGCCGAGGCCGGAGCCGACATCGTCGCGCCTTCGGACATGATGGACGGCCGAATCGGCGCCATCCGCGAGGCGCTGGAAGACAAGGGCTTCGTCAACACCCGCATCCTTGCCTATTCCGCCAAGTACGCTTCCAGCTTCTACGGCCCGTTCCGCGACGCCGTCGGCTCCGCGGGCAATCTCGGCGGCGGCAACAAGTATTCCTACCAGATGGACCCGGCCAACAGCGACGAGGCCCTGCACGAGGTCGAACTGGACATCAGCGAAGGCGCCGACATGGTCATGGTCAAGCCCGGCATGCCCTACCTGGATATCGTGCGCCGGGTGAAGGACGAGTTCGGCTACCCGACCTTCGTTTATCAGGTCAGCGGCGAATACGCGATGCTCAAGGCCGCCGCGGAGAACGGCTGGCTCGACGAGAAGGCCTGCGTGCTCGAGGCCCTGTTGTGCATGAAACGGGCCGGCGCCGACGGCATCCTCAGCTACTTCTCGATGGATGTGGCGCGCTGGCTGAAGCAGGAGGGTTGACGCCGCGATGGACCGCTACGCCGTACTCGGCCACCCCATCGGCCACAGCCTGTCGCCGCGCATCCATCGCCATTTCGCCGAGCAGACCGGCCAAGCGATGAAGTACGAGGCCATCGACCTGCCCGAAGACGGTTTCGTCGAGGGCCTGGCGCGGCTGGTCGAGGCCGGCTACAAGGGCTTCAATGTCACGGTACCGTTCAAGGAACAGGCCTTCCGGCTCGCCGATCGCCCCAGCCCGCGCGCGCGCGATGCCCGCGCCGTCAACACCCTGCTGGTGGAATGGATCGATGCCATCGATGAGGACGAGAACGAGGAAGGCCGTTCAGAGCAGGACGGCTTCCGCCTGGTGGCGGACAACACCGACGGCGCCGGGCTGGCCCGCGATCTCGCCAATCACAAGGTGCTGGTCGCCCACCGACGCATCCTCGTGCTCGGCGCGGGCGGCGCGGTACGCGGCGTGCTCGGCCCGCTGCTGGTGCAACAGCCCGAGCTGCTGACCGTGGCCAATCGCGGCCTGGAGCGAGCCGAACAGCTGCGCGACGACTTCGCCCACATCGGTCCGATCCAGGCCTGCACCTATACCGCCCTGGCCAGCGACCTCCACGAGGAGAGATACGACCTGATCATCAACGGCACCTCCGCCGGCCTGCAGGGCGAGGTACCGCCCCTGCCCGACGATATCCTCGGCATCCATTCGGTTTGCTACGACATGATGTATTCCCTGAACGAACCGACCGCGTTCCAGTGCTGGGCCGAGGAACACGGCGCGCTGCGCGCCCTTGACGGCCTCGGCATGCTGGTGGAGCAGGCCGCCGAAGCCTTCCAGCTGTGGCGCGGCGTTCGTCCCGAAACCGGCGAATTGATCCAGGCCTTGCGCAGCGGCAAAGCCTGAAGCGCACAGCCCCGGGTTGACCCAGATCATCGTGCCACCGATTGAAATCGGTAGGCTGGATCCCATCTGCAGACAATACCGACATTACCGGGATCCCGACATGAGCAAAAATCTGGAATACTTCAGGAACAAGCTGCTGACCTTGAAGGAAGAAGCCGAGAAACGCCTTCAGGCCATCGAGCACGACATCCAGCATGAAGATACACCCAAGGACTGGGAAGACCGCGCCTCGGAAACGGAAAACGACGAGACGCTCGAATCCCTCGCGTTGCTGACCGAACGCGAACTGGAGCAGATCAATGCCGCGCTGGCGCGCATCGACGAAGGCAGCTATTTCAACTGCAGCGAGTGCGGCGCACCGATCCCCGAGGCGCGACTGGAGCTGCTGCCCTATACCACTCTCTGCGTCCAGTGCGCCGAGTTGCTGGAGAAACGGCAACGCGGGCTGGCCACCTGAAAGGGCTCAAATCAACCACGAATGGGGAAACCTGCATGACCATCGATAAACACGACCTGGTGCACGAGCTGCCGGAATATCGCGATCTGATCCATCAGCTGAAACTCTCGAACCATCATTTCGCGCGACTGTTCGACCAGTACCACGAGATCGACCACGAGATCCACCGCATCGAGACCAACGCCGAGATCACCTCCGACGAATACCTCGAGGAACTCAAGATCAAGCGTCTGAAGCTGAAGGACGAGCTGTTCGAGATCCTCAAGAAGGCCGAGACCACCAAGGCCTGATTCCCCGCTGATCCCGACCATCGACGGCCGGCCCCGCCGGCCGTCTTGCTTTCTGCAGGCCCGCCCCCATATCGAGAAGCATTCTCGTTTTCACAACAAAGGAGCTGTGCCATGATCTTCAAGCAACTGTTCGAAACCGACTCCTCGACCTATACCTACCTGATCGCGGATCCGGATCAGGGCGAGGCCATACTCATCGACCCGGTGCTCGAAACCGCGGAGCGGGACCTGCAGGTACTTCGGGACATGGGGCTGACGCTGACCGCCACGCTGGACACCCATGTCCACGCCGACCACCTCACCGGTGCCCGCGCCCTGCGCGAACGCACCGGCTGCAAGACCGCCTACCCGGCGCTGGTGCAGGCTTCCTGCATCGATATCGGCATACGCGAGGGCGAGCCCTTCCGCGTCGGCAACATCGAACTGCATCCACTGTTCACGCCGGGCCATACCGACCACCACCATGCCTACCTGCTGGATACGCCAGTGCAGAAGATGGTATTCACCGGCGATGCACTGCTGATCGACGCCTGCGGCCGTACCGACTTCCAGTCCGGCGATGCCGAGGCCCTCTACAACAGCATCCACAACAAGCTGTTCTCTCTGCCGGACGAGACCCTGGTCTACCCCGGGCACGACTACGAAGGCCGCTTCGTCAGTTCCATCGCCCAGGAAAAGACCCGCAATCCCCGTCTCGGCGGCGGCAAAAGCAAGGAGGAGTTCGTCGAGATCATGAACGGCCTCGACCTGCCCTATCCGCGCAAGATCGATTTCGCCGTTCCCGGCAACATGGAATGCGGGCGCTGCCCGGAGAATGTGCCGGAATCGCTGAAGGGACAGTGCGCCTTCCGCGACCAGGGCTGATCCTCAGTCGTTGTCGAGCAGGGACAGGCCGGAGGTGTCCGGCGGCGGCGGGGTCGGCGGCTCGGGCGAGGTCACCAGCGGACTGCCGACCGGCGCCAGCACCAGCCCATCGGTATCGATCTCGAAGGGCGGCGGCTCGACGATACGATGCTGCACCGGCGAGCCCACCGGTGCCAGATCCGTATCCAGCTCGGGGATCTGATCCGCGCGCACCCGCAGGCGGCTCTGCAGGGCGGGCGGCAGATCGCCCTGCCCGTCCCCTTCCGGCGATGGGGAGACCGGCGGAGGCGTTGCCTCGGCAGTCGATTCCGTGGCCGCGGTTTCACGGGCGGCCTCGGCCTGAGCCTTGCGCTCCGCCTCCACCTCGGCCAGGGAGCGCACGATACAGACCGCGCCCGCCTTCTCGAAGGCGGCCCGGTACTTCGCCACCATGCCGGCATCGGCCTGTCGCTTGATCACCACCCGCTGACCGGAAAACATCTTCTGCACCCGTTCCGCATCGGCCTTGAACATCTGCCCGATACGCAGCTTGACCGCTTCCAGGTCGGCGCCCTCGGCGATCTCGCCGGCAAAGGCTATCTCGAAAAGTTCTTCGTTCATGGGGTTTCACCGGTGGTCGGTTCGTGCATCACGGAAACCGTCGTTTATATGTCTTAGAAGTTCTGGTTTTTTCCGCCGCTGTTGCAACTGTAGCATACTGCCCACCTCACGACAGCCGGGGGAGACCCAGCGTGCCCAGCAACGGCAACACCATGAAAGCCCTGGTCAAGGGCCAGGCCGGACCGGGACTGCAGATGCAACGGGTGCCCATTCCCGACTATGGCATCAACGACGTGCTGATCCGCATCCGCCGTACTGCCATCTGCGGCACCGACCTGCACATCTGGAACTGGGACGACTGGGCGCGCCAGACCATCCCCGTGCCGATGGTCGTGGGCCATGAATTCGTCGGCGAGATCGTCGCCATCGGCGACAATGTAAACGACTTCGAGCCGGGGCAGATCGTCTCCGGAGAGGGCCATGTGGTCTGTGGGCGCTGTCGCAACTGCATGGCCGGCCGGCGCCATCTCTGCGCCCACACCGAGGGCATAGGCGTCAACCGCCAGGGTGCATTCGCCGAGTACCTGGCCCTGCCGATGTCCAATGTCTGGGTGCATCGGCCGGGCATAGACCTCGATGTGGCCGCCCTGTTCGACCCCTTCGGCAACGCCGTGCACACGGCCCTGAAGTTCGACCTGGTGGGCGAGGATGTGCTGATCACCGGTGCCGGCCCCATCGGCTGCATGGCCGCCGCCGTGTGCCGCCATGTCGGCGCCCGCCATGTGGTGGTGACCGACATCAACCCGGCGCGGCTGGAGCTGGCCCGGCGGCTCGGCGCGACCCGCTGTGTGGATGTGACCCGCGAAAGCCTGCCGCAGGTGCAGGAGGATCTGGGCATGACCGAGGGTTTCGACATCGGCCTCGAGATGTCCGGCAGCCCCGCCGCCCTCGACGACATGATCGCCAACCTCGGCCACGGCGGGCGCATCGCCATGCTCGGCATTCAGCCGAGCGATGCCACCATCGACTGGAACCGGCTGGTGTTCAACATGCTGACCATCAGCGGCATCTACGGTCGCGAGATGTACGAAACCTGGTACAAGATGTCGGTGTTCATCGACTCGGGCATGGACATCTCGCCGATCATCACCCACCGTTTCGCCATCGACGATTTCGAACAGGGCTTCGCCGTGATGAATCGCGGCGAGGCCGGCAAGGTCATCCTCGACTGGGAGCAATGAACATGTCCGAAGACTGGATGCGCGAGCTGCGCGAACAGCTCGAGGAATTGAAACAGCAGGGCCTCTACAAGCGGGAACGGGTCATCGACTCGATGCAGGGGGCGGAGGTGCATGTCGCCGGCGGCGGCGAGCTGATCAACCTCTGCGCCAACAACTATCTCGGGCTGGCCCAGCATCCGAGGCTGCGCCAGGCGGCCCACCAGGCGCTGGACCAGCGCGGTTACGGACTCGCCTCGGTACGTTTCATCTGCGGCACCCAGGATCTGCACAAGCAGCTCGAACAGGCGCTGAGCGAATGGCTCGGCTTCGAGGACTGCATACTCTATCCATCCTGTTTCGATGCCAACGGCGGGCTCTACGAAACCCTGCTCGGTCCCGAGGACGCGGTCATCTCCGACCAGCTCAACCACGCCTCGATCATCGACGGCATCCGCCTGTGCAAGGCACGCCGCTACCGCTATCGCAACAACGACATGAACGAGTTGGAGGATCGCCTGCGCGAGGCACGCGCCGACGGCGCACGACGCATCCTGATTTCCACCGACGGCGTGTTCTCGATGGACGGGGTCATCGCCGATCTCGATGTCATCTGCGATCTGGCCGAGGCTCACGACGCCCTGGTTCACTTCGACGACAGCCATGCCACCGGTTTTCTCGGCGAGCAGGGGCGCGGCACCCACGAATACCGCCGTTGCATGGACCGGGTGCACCTGACCACC
Source organism: Gammaproteobacteria bacterium (assembly GCA_015494335.1). Classification (GTDB taxonomy): domain Bacteria; phylum Pseudomonadota; class Gammaproteobacteria; genus S144-22. The sequence goes on from WGBK01000131.1 coordinate 17,236, forward strand.
GGCACCCTCGGCAAGGCCCTCGGCGGGGCCGGCGGCGGCTACACCAGCGGGCGCCGCGAGATCGTCGAATGGCTGCGCCAGCGCTCCCGCCCCTATCTGTTCTCCAATACCGTCTCACCCCCAGTGGTGGCCGGAGCCCTGGAGGCCCTGCAGCTGATCACCGAAGCGCCGGAGCTGCGCCAGCGCCTGTTCGCCAATGCCGAGCGCTTCCGCGCCGGCATGACCGCCGAAGGCTTCGAACTGATCCCCGGCGAACACCCGATCATCCCGGTGATGCTGCAGGATGCCCGAATCGCGGTGGAATTCGCCGACCGGCTGCTGCAAAAGGGCATCTACGCCATTGCCTTTGCCTATCCCGTCGTGCCCGAGGGCCGGGCACGGATCCGCACCCAGATGTCGGCGGCCCACAGCCCGCAGGAGATCGACCGCGCCATTGCCGCCTTTGCCGAGGTCCGCAAGGAGATGGGCCTGTAGCGCGGAAACTGCGACAATTGCGTCCATGAACCGACTCATCGACTGGACCGCCATCGACACCGTGCTGCTGGACATGGACGGCACGCTGCTCGACCTCAACTTCGACAACTACTTCTGGCTTGAATACCTGCCGCAGCGCTATGCCGAGGAATTCGGCATCAACCCGGAGCAGGCCAAACGGGACATCAACGCCAAGACCCGCGCTCTCGAAGGCACTCTGGAATGGTACAGCACCAGCTACTGGACCGAGGCCCTCGGTATCGACGTGGTCGCGCTCAAGCACGAGGTTCGACACCGGGTGAAGGAGATGCCCCACTGCCACGAATTCCTCGACCAGCTCAAGGCCGCCGGCAAGGATATCGTGATGGTCACCAACGCCCACCACGACAGCCTCAACCTGAAGATGGACAAGACCGGCCTCGCGCACAAGTTCGACCGCCTGATCACGGTACACGAGTTTTCCCTGCCCAAGGAACGCGTCGAATGCTGGGACGAGGTGCAGAAGATCCATCCCTTCGACCGGCAACGCAGCCTGCTCATCGACGACAACCTGAATGTGCTCAAATCCGCCGAGCGCTACGGTATCGCCCATCTGCTGGCCATCTACCAGCCCGACTCGCGGGCCCCGCGCAAGGATGTCGAACACTTCAAGGCGATCCAGGATTTCAGCGACATCCTGCCGGTATTGCCCGGCAAGCAGTGACCCCATAACAAGAGAGGCCGCGACGATGCGCGGCCTCGGTTACTGCGGATTGGAGGAATGCCTTCAGGCGGCCTTGTCCTTGAGATCCGGCGTATGGACATCCATCTGCGGGTAGGGGATGGAGATGCCGGCGGCATCGAATTCCAGCTTCACCTTTTCGGTGAGATCCCAGAACACCGCCCAGTAGTCGCCGGTCTTGACCCAGGGGCGCACGATGAAATTGACCGAGGAATCGGCCAGCTCGCCCACGGCGATGACCGGGGCCGGGTCGGACAAGACCCGCTCGTCAGAGGTGACGATCTTCTGCAGCAGCTCCTTGGCTTTCTTGATGTCGTCGTCGTAGCCGATGCCGAATACCATGTCGATGCGACGGGTTTCGCGCGCCGAATAGTTGATGATGGTTCCGCCGTAGATGGCGCCGTTGGGAATGATGACCTCGCGGTTGTCGCCGGTGCGGAAGATGGAGCTGAAGATGCCGATGGACTCGACCACTCCGGATACGCCACCCGCCTCGACGAAATCGCCGGCCTTGAAGGGACGGAACACAATCAGCATCACGCCGGCGGCAAAGTTCTGCAGGGAGTTCTGCAGGGCCAGACCGACGGCCAGGCCGGCGGCACCGAGCAGGGCGATGAGAGAGGTGGTATCGACGCCGAGCTGGTCCAGGGCGGCAATGACCACGAACAGCAGCAGCACCGCGCGGATGATCGAAGTGACGAAGTTGATCAGGATCTCGTCCATCTTCGACTTGCCCAGTACCTTGCGCAGCACGCCGACGAGGATATTGACGACGATCTTACCGACGATGAAGATGGCAATCGCCAGAGCGATGTTGATAGCCCAGGGAATGACATAGGTATCGGTCATTTTCTGGATATCGATGTTTTCAAACATGTGCGTTCTCCTGTGGTTCCGTTTGTTTTGAGTTTGGATTCCTGTCGGGATCGGCGCCCGACGGGGCTTGCCCGCCGTGCTGCCCTGCCAATCGCGAAAGTCGCGCTTTTATAACCGTTTTGCGCAACAATTGCATCCGAAAACTGTTGCTCCAGCTTGCAGACACAAAAAACCCCGGGGCCGGCCCGGGGTTCTCCGTATTGGTCTGTGGAGACGACGATCAGTGATCGTGGCCTTCCGGGCCATGGACATGACCGTGTTCCAGCTCGGCCGCCTCGGCCTCGCGCACGCCGACCACCTCGACATCGAAGTTCAGCTCGACGCCGGCCAGGGCATGGTTGGAATCGATCTTGACGGTCTTGTCACCGACTTCGACGACGGTGACGGTGATGACTTCGCCGTTCGGACCCTGGGCGTGGAACACCATGCCGGGCTTGATTTCGGAATCGTCCGGGAACATCTCGCGCGGCACTTCCTCGACGCGGGCCGGATCGCGCTGGCCGTAGGCTTCCTCGGGCGGCACCTTGACGGAGACCTTGTCGCCGACTTCCTTGCCTTCGAGCGCCTTCTCCAGGCCGGGGATGATGTTCTGGGCGCCATGCAGGTAGGCAAAGCTGCCGTCTTCGGATTTGTCGATGACCTTGCCATCGTTGTCGGTCAGGGTGTAATTGATGTTGACGACAGACTTGTCGGAGATTTTCATGTTCGGGGTCTTCATGTAGGTTGGAAACGCCGCACCTTACCAGATTGGGTGCAAAAAGATAGTTCCGGCGGCGATTGCGGCCGCGCCGGCTCAGTGCAGCAACGACTCGATCTCGCGGATTTCCTTCTGTGACTGCTTGATCAGCTCGATACTCTCCTGCGGTCCCATGCTGAACTTGCCCATCGCCGGCAGGGTCGTGATCGGCGGTATGCCCTCCATCGCCGGCGTGCCCATCAAGGCGTGGTACTGGGCCAGCAACACCAGGTCGCAGAGATCGACCTCCCTGCGCGGGTTGCGGAACCACTGCTCGGACTCCTCGGCGACCACGATCATGTCCTCGGAGAAATTCCACTGCCGCAGCAGCTGGCCGCTGATCTGTGGCCGCAACTGTTTCAGGGTCTCGTCCATCTCCTGCTGCGGGGTGTCGGGGTCGCAGTAGTCCTGGAAATACTGCAGGATGACAATGACGCCGACATCGTGCACCAGCCCCGCGAGCATCGCGTGTTCTGGATCAAACAGGCCACTGTTGGCGGCCAGCACGCGGCTGATCGCCGCCACCTTGCGGCTGTGCGCCCACAGCTCGCGCATGTGCTGCTCGACGCGCTTCGACTTGGCCTGGAACAGCTCGTTGACCGCATAGGCCATGACCAGCTCGTAGGCAGTATCCAGTCCCAGCCGCACGATCGCCTGCTGCAGGGTCTCGGTCGCCGCCAGGCCCGAATAGACCGGGCTGTTGGCGACCTTGATCAGCTTGGCGCTGATTGCCGGGTCGGTCATCAGGATGCGCGCCAGCTGATCGGCGTCCGTGTCCTCGCGATGGTAGGCCTGCTGAATGCGGTGGGCGACATCGGGCAGGCTAGGCAGGGTCAGCTTGTCCATCAGCAGGTCTTCATAGAGATGCACGGTCAGCGGGCTGGCACCCTCTTCCTCGCCGAGCATGTGGACGCTGATGTCCTCGTCGCCGGTCTCGCTGAGCTGGGCGAACTGGGTCAGGAAATCCTTGTCGATGCGCAGGTAGCGCACCGGCCCGAGGGCGACGATGTCGTACATGCTCGGGCGCAACTGGGCCAGCGGGTTGAGATCCTCGTTGCCGCTCACCTCGAACACGCTCTGCTGGCCGTCCACGGCCAGCAGGCGCACCTTGCCCTCGAGCACGAACAGACTGTCGTTGCCGGCATCACCGCGGCGGATCAGGAAGTCCTTCTTGCGCGCGGTCTGCACCGTCAACTGGTTGGCCAGAGTCTGCAACTGTTCGTCGTTGAACTCGGAGAGCGGCCGCAGGCGGCGCAGGGTCTTCAGATCGGGGGCATGGGACATCGGAAACGACAACTCGGGATGAATGGAATACACCGCTAGTTGTAGTCGTCATCCGGTAAAAGTCAATCGGCGATCGCAGCGTTCAGAAACCGTTGGACAGGTAAACGCCAAAACTGCCCGCATCGCGGCGTTCGCCGCCGGATTCGGCCTCGTATTCGAGATCGCTGAAGCGGAAGCCCAGTTCCAGCCCCGGCGAGAAGCGGTAACTGTACTGGATCACCGGCCCTACCGTGTCCTGGTAATCGATGCGGCTGTTCACGCCGTCGACATGTATGCGGTAGCGCGGCGAGGCCTGCCAAGTCGCGCCGACGCCAAAGGAATGCGGACCGGAATGGATCAGGTACAGGGCATCGAAGGTCAGCGCCTCGAGTTCCGCCGAGCCGTTGCTTCCGGACACATCGTCCCAAAGGTAGCCGACGCTTAGGCGCAATGCCGAACTGCCGGCGTCGTCGAGCCAGTTCTGGGTACCGATGGCGAGCTTGACACCTCCGCCGGCATTCAACTCGTCTCCAAGCGAGGAACGGGCCAGGGTGTCGCCGCCGCTTTCCAGCGAGGCTTCCAGGTACAGCTCGGCCCGCGAGGGCATGGAGAACAGCAGAGGAAACAGCAGGCCGAACAACAGGGGCAGGATACGGTTTTTCATGGGCGGACTCCGGCAGAGGATACCTGAAGCATGCTAGCGCTGACGGCTGAACCGCCAATGAACCCGAACCCCTGATCTGGCACATAGTGATTATTGATACGGGCATAGGGCAAAACGATTGAACTCGACCCGAATCCGGGGTCATAATGGGTTGCAAAACAAGACTGATAAGGCCCGGCAACCCCGGGTGATCGAAACAGCATTACCAGGGGGTAAGCGGGCATGAAAGAACGATTCGATCCACTCAACGGCTCCATCGCGCATGTACTCGAATGCCTCGGCGAAGGCTGGTCCATGCTGATCATCCGCGAAGCCTTCTTCGGCATCCGCCGTTTCGAGGATTTCCAGAGCCATCTCGGCATCGCCCGTAACATCCTCACCGCCCGTTTGAAAAAACTGGTCGCCAACGGCATCCTCGAACGGGTGCCGATCAAGGAAGGTGCCAAGCGTCACCAGTACCAGCTCACCACCAAGGGCAAGGACCTGATGCCGATGCTGATCGCCCTGACCCAGTGGGGTGACCGCTGGATCTACGGCGAAGGCAACGAGCCGGTGGTGTTCCGTGATCGCGAAAAGGGCCAGCCGATCGCCCCGATCTGCGTCTGCAACGCCGAGGGCAAGCCGCTGAAACCGCGCGAGATCATGCCCACGCCCGGACCCGGCGCCAACGACAAGGCCCGCGCCCGCCTCGAGGAGCTGCAACACCTGGCCGAGCAGATCGAGCAGGAGCGCAAGCGCAAGGCCGCCGAGGAAAAACAGGAAGAAGCCACCGCCTGAGCGGAACTTTCCCGCGCTGCGCAGCCTCGAAAGCTGTACCAATGCGATCGTGGAGAACGATCATGTGCAGCAGCCCGAAACCCGCCCCCCGCCTGCGCCGGCCGATCATGACCGGCGGCCTGACCCGTGCCGACCACGAGAGCTTTCTTCAACAGTTTCGCGAAAGCAGCGACAACGTGGATCGACTGCGCGCCCAGCGGGAAGCCGAGTTCCTGGCCCGCGAACCGGCCTGGAGCCACGAGGCCGAAATCGACCGGCTTCGCTGTCCGCTGCACCTGAAACAGATGCGTGACGCCCTGTCGCAAACCGGACCGGGACAGATCCTGAAACTGCATGTCGCTTCCGACGCCCTGCTCAACGACCTCACCGCTGCCGCCCGTCAACTGGCGCTGGAAACCTCATCGCTGCGCTTTCGCGGCAAACGATTTCTTTACATCCGCGCGGCCTGATACCATCACGCTTTCCGCGCAACTCATGGCAGCTACATGGCGACCTCATCGCGTATCGCCCAATACGATCACTTCATCCCCCTTGGCATCGAACGCCTGATCGATGCACTGGCCGACAGCGGCCTCGACGAGGAACAACGCGAGACCGCGCTGATCCTGCGCCGCCTCCTCGGCGAGGAATTTCGCCAGCGGCTCGACCGGCTGCGCGAGTGCTACCTGCCCTTCAACCCGGATCGCGAACTGCTGCTCGACGATGGTCAACCGACGGCCGATGCCGACTCCGTCATGGACGACATCGACCGTTTGCTGCGTCAGGGCAACTACCAACCGCTGAACCGCGAACAGATTACCGAGGCGCTGGAGCGCAGCTCTCCCTACGGCCTGGTCATCGAAATCGACCTCGACCGCTATCGCCGCGTGACCCTCTACTACCGCGGCAAGAGCAGTGAACAGGTCACTGTCCGCGACTGGCGCTATCTGTACCTGAAGAAACGCACTGTCAGCCTGCTGCGCTACTCGCGGCTGTGCCTGGTACTGCAATACCGCGATTGCGCGGAACGCCCGGGCATCCACATCAAGCTGTTCAAGGACATCCTGCGCGCCGACCTGGAGATGCTGTTCCCGGACTGTCGCCTGCGCATGAAGCCCTTCGACAAGATCAAGCTGGCCCTGACCGGCGGGGGCGGCACCGCCGGCGGCCTGATGGCCACGCTGGGCAAGATCTCCGCCGCGGTCAGTCCCTGGACCATAGCTGTCGCCCTCGGCGGTTTCGCCGCGCTGCTCTGGCGCCAGATCAGCAAGGTGTTCGTGCAGCGCACCCGCTACGCGGCAACCCTGGCGCGCAATCTCTACTTCCACAACCTCGACAACAATGCCGGCGCTCTCGCCTATCTCAACGAGCTGGCGCTGGACGAGGAAATCAAGGAACTGCTGATGAGCTGGGCGCTGCTGCAGATCCACGGCCCGATGAGCCTGGAACGGCTCGATGACGCCTGCGAGGCCTGGTTCGCCGAACGCTACGGTATCGGCATCGACTTCGATATCGAGGACGCCGCCCACAAGCTGCAACAACAGGGGTTGCTGCAACAGGATGGCGAGATACTTTCGGCGCGGCCGGCGGCGGAAGTGCTGCCGATACTGAAACAGCGCTGGAACCGGATCATCGACCCCCGATCAGGCGACTGACCGGCGCCGGCAGGGCGTATTCCGCCAGTCGATCCGGGCTGGCCCAGCAGAGATCGTCAGTTTCGGCAACAGCCGAAACCACCTCGCCCTCCCCGACCGGACACAGGGCCAG
>WGBK01000132.1 GCA_015494335.1 Gammaproteobacteria bacterium
CGGATGTCCCGCTTGTTGCGGTTGACCCAGCGTTTGTGGCCCTCGAAGGCCTTGAAGTCCCGCCCGTCGGCCAGCAGGTCACGCTTCGAGTAATGGCTCAGGTAGCGCGCAGGCTGGTTGCTCTCGACATCCTCGATCCAGCGCGTGAGCCTTTGCAGCAGGGTTTTGCGCTGCTGCTGCCATTGCTCCGGGCTGATCCACTTTACCTCGTCGGCGATCACTACCGGAGTGCCGCGTTCCGGCGAGACATAGGGCTTGAGGTCGATGAAGTCGGGGTTGCTGACCACCATGCAGCCGTTGCTGGCCCAGGGTGCGCGGTTGTAGGTGTAGCTGGGCGTGCCGTGCAGCCAGATGCCGCTGCCGGTGCGGCCCTTGCGGCGATCCCAGCTGTTCGGATAGTTGACCGGGAAGGCGCCTCGGCCGTAGAGGTCGGGCAACACCTTGTCGTCGATATAACTGGTGACATGATAGACCCCGATGGGCGTTTTCTGGTCCCCTTCCTTCTGCTTGCCGAAGCCCTTCAGACCGATGGTGAGGAAGTAGTCCTTGAGCAGGACCGGCGTGCCGTCCTGGTTGCGAAAGATGTACAGCCGGGAACGCGACTGGTCCATCAGGATCACCCAGGGCTGGTTGTCGGCCAGCTGCACCAGGTTGGCGGGCAGGTAGCCCTTGCGCGCGGGCGTGTCACGGCTGGCCAGTCGCTGTTTCAGCTCGAAGGTGAGATTGTTCCGCTCGGGTCGCGAGGCGATACCGTAGCCGACCTGGGGCAGAACCCCGGCCTTGGCCAGCAACAGGTCACCGTAGAGCATCTGGCCCACCTTGCTGGTCGGGTAGCGATCGATGATGCGGCGGGTGCGGTCCAGCGCCTCGTCGTATTCCAGTTGCTGGATGTCCTGCAGGGTCGCCAGCAGATCCGCCTCGTAGGGCGTGATCGCCTCCGTTGGCGGCGCCGCCAGCAGGTTACCGCTGAACAGGGCGAACAACAGCAGCAACAGGGCGCTCATGGCGATTGCAGCACGCGCAGGGTTTTTTCTTGAACGATTCTCCATGATCCCCCGATTCTAGCCAGATCCAGCCGTTTGACCACCCGGTCGCGGTAGCGCGGCGAACGATAGGCCTGCACGAAATCGACGCGTGCCTTCTTCGGATCGTGATGGCGCAGGCGGATATCGCTGATCGAGACCCGGATTTCGCCGGGACGGAGGATGCGCTGGCGTCGCCAGTCCACCCAGGCCTGATGGCTGGGCTTGCCGTCGCGATAGTCCGGCGCATAGGCCGCCAGGTAGCGGTCGAGATCCTTGCGGGTCCAGGCGTCGGCCCAGTCCAGCACCGCCTGGCGGATCTGCTGGATGCGCTGGCTGAGGTCCTGGATATCGCGTTTGCCGCTGGTGACAGGCGTGGCCGGGCGGGCCGTTGTGGCAACCGGTGCCGGTTCTGGGGCTATTTTTGCGATCGGGGCGGAAGCCGGCCTGGCGACCGGTTGCGGCGGGGCGGGTACGGCGGGCCGGGTCGGCTCAGCCGTGGGCTCTGTCTTGACCGCGGGGGCCGGTGGCGTGGATGCCTTCGCCAGCTTTGGGGTTTCGACGGGGCTGCTGAGTCGGGTCAGCGGTTGCAGGCGGATGCGGTCGAGCACGCTGCGCGGGTTCTTGTCTTCGGACAGGGCGCGGCGATAGGCCTCGCTGGCCAGCCCCTTGTAGAGGTTGCCGAGGTTGCGCCAGGCGGTTTCATAGGCCGGATGGGTCTGCAACGAGGAGATCAGAAGGTCGATGGCGCCGTCGTAGTCCCCCTTCTTGAGCAGGATGATGGCCAGGTTGTTGCGCGGCTCGGGCCACTTCGGTTGCAGCTCGATCAGCCGCCGGTAGTAGCCTTCGGCGCGATCCAGGTGTTGCAGCTGCTGCAGGGCGACAGCGGCCTGGAACAGGGCCTGCGGATTCTCGGGCGACTGCTTCAACAGGGCCTCGGCCTGCCGGGCGCGAAGCGCCGGGTCATCGACGGAGGCTGGCAGCATCGGGCTGAGCAGCAAAAGCAGGAGCGGCAGGAATCGGTACATGCAGAGGCGGGCGGAACGACAGAAGGCCGGAAGTATATCAAAGCCGGCCGAAAGCGGTATCATGACCGGGAAACAGGCCGCAGAGACGGCCGCCCAAACCACCACCGGAGGTAAGAGCCATGCAGAAGATCGCCATCGTCGGCGCGGGACGCGTCGGAGAATCCACCGCGCAATTCATTGCCCAGCATGATCTGTGCAAGGAACTGATGCTCATCGACATTCGCGAGGGCGTGCCCCAGGGGGTGGCCCTGGATATCCAGGAAACCGCGCCACTGCTTGGTTTCGACACCCAGGTGCGCGGCAGTCACGATGCCTCGGCCGTGGCCGATGCCCAGCTGGTGGTGATTACCGCCGGCCTGCCGCGCAAGCCGGGCATGTCGCGTTCCGATGTGCTCGACAGCAATGTGCGGATCATCGACGGCATCGTCGACGGCATCGTCCGTCATGCGCCGGAGGCCATACTGCTGCTGGTTTCCAACCCGGTCGATACGCTGACCTGGGAAGCCTTCGTGCGCAGCGGCTTCCCCCGTCAGCGGGTGCTGGGCCAGGCCGGGGTGCTCGATTCCACCCGCATGGCCAGCTTCATCGCCATGGAAACCGGGCTCTCGGTCAAGGATATTGATGCCATGGTGCTCGGCGGTCACGGCGACAGCATGGTGCCGATGACCCGCTTCACCACCGTATCCGGCGTGCCGATCGAGCATTTTCTCGATCCGCTGACCATCGATTCCATCGTCGAGCGTACCCGCAACGGCGGGGCCGAGATCCTCAGCCTGCGCCAGAACAGCAGTGCCTACGATGCCCCGGCCGCGGCCATCACCGCGATGGTCGATGCCATCGTGCACGGCCGACGCCGGGTGATGCCGACCGTGGCCATCCTCGACGGCGAATACGGCTACAGCGGGCTGGCCATGGGCGTGCCCTGCGTGCTCGGTCAGCACGGTGTCGAACGCATTGTCGAGCTGCCGCTGAACGACGACGAGCAGCGCATGTTCGACGCTACCGTGGCCGCCATCCAGCAGGATATCGCCAGCCTCGAGTCCAGCCGCTGATGGCGTCCCTGTACCTGGTCGATTCCAGCATCTTCGTGTTCCAGGCCTGGCACAGCCAGCCGGACAGCCTGTGCAACCGCAACGGCGAACCGAACAACGCCTGGCTCGGCTTCACCGATTTCGTGCATCAGCTGCTGACCGTGGAAAAACCCCGCGAGCTGGTGTTTGCCTTCGATCGCAGCCTGCGCAGCTCGCTGCGCCACGAGATCTATCCCGAATACAAGGCCAACCGGCCGTCGGCCCCGGAGGAACTGAAGCGGCAGTTCCGCTGGTGCGAGGAATGGGTGCAGGCGCTGGGTTTCTCGGCGGTATCGAGTACCCGCTACGAGGCCGACGACCTGATCGGCAGTTTGGCCGAGCGCCATCGCAGCGAGCAGCGGCGCATCGTCATCCTCACCGCCGACAAGGATCTGGCCCAGCTGGTGCGGGGGCAGGACCTGTGGTGGAACTGGTACGGCGGACAGCAGCGTGGTTACCGCGCCATCCATCGTCATTTCGGCGTGCGTCCGGAACAGATCGCCGACCAGCTTGCCCTGGCCGGTGACAAGGTGGACAACATCCCCGGTATTCCCGGCATCGGCATGACCATCGCCGGGCGGCTGCTGACCAAGTTCGGGGATCTCGACAACCTGCGCAGAAACCTCGACGAGGTGGAGAAGATGAAGTTTCGTGGCGCCCTGCGCATTGCCGGGCTGTTACGCGAGCACGAGGCGGTACTGGACATCTCGTCGCGTCTGACCCCGGTGTATTGCGATGCGCCCGAGGTCGAATCCACGCCCATCGAGCAGGGCGAGATCGATGTCGACCGGCTCGAGCGCATGATGGAAGAGCAGCGCATGGGGGCGGCCCGTCGCCGCTCCTGGCGGGCCTGGGTCGAACGCCAGCAGGCCTGCGCGGCCTGAACGACATGCTGCTGCGTTTCAACAAGCCCTTTCGAGTGCTGTCGCAGTTTTCGCCCGAGGGCGACAAGGCCACGCTCAAGGAGTACATCGATATTCCCGATGTCTACCCGGCCGGGCGGCTGGACTACGACAGCGAAGGCTTGATGCTGCTCACCGATGATGGAAAACTGCAGGCCGCAATCAGTTCGCCGAAATCCGGACGCTACAAGACCTACCTGGTGCAGGTGGAAGGCGAACCGGACCGGCGCGCGCTGATGGCTTTGCAGCGTGGCGTGGAGCTGAAGGACGGGCTCACGCTGCCGGCGCGGGTGCGCCGTGTCGAGGAGCCGGAATGGTTGTGGCCGCGCAATCCGCCGGTGCGCTACCGCAAGTCGGTTCCGACCGCATGGCTGGAACTGGAGATCCGCGAGGGCCGCAACCGCCAGGTGCGACGCATGACAGCCGCGATCGGCCACCCGACCCTGCGGCTTGTGCGCACCGCCATCGACCGCTGGAGCCTGGACGGGCTGGCGCCCGGCGAATACCGAATCGAGGAAGGCGACGAATAGCAGGACATGTCACTCTGGACCCATATCGAAGAACGGCTTTCGGACAAGCTTGGTCGCGGCTTTCGCATCCGCGACCGCGCACCGATTGGCGGCGGCAGCATCAACAATGCCTTCCGTATCGGCGAGGACGAACTGCGGTTCTTCGTCAAGACCAATCGCGCCCAGCTGGCGAGCATGTTCGAGGCCGAGGCCACGGCACTGCGCATCCTGTTCGACAGCCAGTCGATTTGCGTGCCGGAACCCATCGACAGCGGCATCTTCGGACACGAGAGTTATCTGGTGCTGAGCTGGCTGGATATCAGCGGCCAGCCCGATTCCCATCGCTTCGGCGAAGCCATGGCAGCGCTGCACCGCAACCTCGACCAACGCTTCGGTTTTCCCATCGACAACACCATCGGCTCGACGCCGCAGCTCAACCAGTGGTCCGAGGACTGGGTCGATTTCTGGCGCAAGCAGCGCCTCGGCTACCAGCTCGACCTGGCGCTGGAAAATGGCTTCGGCCACCGGCTGCACGATCTCGGTCAACAACTGATCGAACGGGTGCCGGCCCTGTTCACCGATTACCGGCCTCAGCCCTCGCTGTTGCACGGCGACCTCTGGTCCGGCAACTGGGGCGGCCTGCCCGGTGGCGAGCCGGTGATCTTCGATCCGGCCAGCTACTACGGCGATCGCGAGGCGGACCTGGCGATGATGGAACTGTTCGGCTCGCCGGGCCGCGGCTTCTTCGAGGCCTACAGCGCCAGCTGGCCGATCGATCCGGGCTACGAACAGCGGCGCAGCTTCTATAACC
>WGBK01000133.1 GCA_015494335.1 Gammaproteobacteria bacterium
ACTGCGTCGAGTTTCTGCTGCACATCGCCCGCAGCGAGGATCCGGTCTCCCCCTGCCATCGCATGCGACTGATTCACGGCAACGGCCACGACTACCTGCGCGAGGGCCAGGCCGCAGACGCCTGCTACCTCGACCCCATGTTCCCCGCGCACAAGTCCGGCGCCAAACCGGGCAAGGAATTGCAGATCCTGCAACGGCTGACCGAAAACCGGGATATGGAACCCCTGTTCGAGGCGGCGCTGATGGCTGCCCGCCAGCGGGTCGTGGTCAAGCGGCCGCTGCATGCGCCCCCGTTGGCGGGACGCAAGCCGTCGCTGCAGTACCGGGAGAAGACGATCCGTTTCGATATTTATCTGTGATGGGTTTCGTCCCTCAACCCATCCTACAAAATATCAGCCGTAGGATGGGTTGAGCACAGCGAAACCCATCAATAGCAAAGCAACCGCCCATCAATCACGGAAATTGTTGAACTGCAGGGGTATGCCCAACTCGGCTTCCTTGAGCAGCCGCATCACCTGCTGCAGGTCGTCGCGCTTCTTGCCGGTGACGCGCAGCTTCTCACCCTGGATGCTGGCCTGTACCTTGAGCTTGCTGTCCTTGATCTTCTTGACGATTTTCTTCGCCATTTCCTTGTCGATGCCTTCCTGGATGCTGAAGGACTGCCGGGCCTTGTTGGCGCCTTCCTCGATATCGCCGGATTTCAGCGCGTCGATGTCGAGGCCGCGCTTGGTCATTTTCGACAGCAGCACCGGGAACATCTGCTGCAACTGGAACTTGGACTGGGCATGGAATACCAGTTCGTTGCCGTTGAGCTCGATACGGGCATCGCTGCCCTTGAAATCGTAGCGAGTACCGATTTCGCGATTGGCCTGATCAACGGCGTTGGTCAGTTCGTGGTGATCGATTTCGGAGACGATATCGAAGGATGGCATGGTCGTTCCCCCTAGGGAAGCTCTGATTGAATCTGGACGAAGCAGATTGTACCTGAAATGTTCGAGAACAAGGCGAAGTTCGCAGCCAATAGCAGGCTATTCGCAAGAACTTCAACGAAGTTATCGGACATTTCAGGTATGAGATGCGAGTTCATGATTCGATCAGAGCTTCCCTATGGTTCAGTCAGTTCCACGGCTTCGCCGGCCTGCTCGCTGCAGTAGCGGCTCAGGCATTCGAACAGCTCCTGCTGCGGATTGCTGTCGAGTACCCAGCGCCGCCGCTCCGGGTCAAAATCGAAATGATAGCCGCCGAACCGGGCCGCCACCCACAGCTGCCGCGTCGGACCCTGCTTGTTGATGATGATCTTGCTGCCATCGGCGAATTCCAGGGTCAGGATGTCGCTGATGGTGTCGTAATCGATGTCGGCGCCGGAGGCTTCCACGGCTTCCTCGATGGCGCTCATGGTGGCTTCCGCCAGCTGGTTGAATTGCTTTTCGTCAATGCTCACGAATACTACTCCTGATCTTCAAAACGAATGGATGCGGAATTGACGCAGAATCGCCGGCCGGTGGTTTCCGCCGGGCCGTCGTCGAATACATGGCCGAGGTGGCAGCCGCAGTTGCGGCACAGGATCTCGGTGCGGATCATGCCGTGGGAGCGATCCTCGCGGTACTCGATGGCCTGCTCGTCGAAGGCGCGGTCGAAGGAAGGCCAGCCGCAGCCCGAATCGTACTTGCCGTCGGAAGCAAACAGCGGCGTGTCGCAGCACTTGCAACGGTAGATGCCCTCGCCCTTGTGATCCCAGTAGATACCGGAAAAGGGTGGCTCGGTGCCCTTTTCGCGGCAGATGCGGTATTCCTCGGGATCGAGAATCTTCTTCCAGTCTTCGTCGGTCTTCATTGGTACATCTCCTTGCCGTCGGCAAAATAGATCCAGCCCTTGGCGATGCGATAGAAATACCAGATGCTGGCCACCAGGATCACCACCCAGCCGATCAACGGAAAGGTCAGCGAACCGATGACGAACCACAGCAGGCCGTACCAGAAAGTGTTCTTCTGCCAGCGAAAATGGGATTCCAGCCAGCTGCCGCGTACATCCTCGTCCTTGATGTAGTTGATGATCACTCCCATGATCGGCGTGAACAGCAGCCCGATGAAGAACAGGGCCTGCAACACATACACGGCCAGCACATACTTGCGGTTCTCGTTGGCGATATCCAGTGGTTTTTCCATGGGTTCTACTCCCTAGGGAAGCTCTGATTGATTCTGTACGAAGCAGATTATGCCTGAAATGTTCGAGAACAAGGCGAAGTTCACAGCCAATAGCAGGCTATTGGCAAGAGCTTCAACGAAGTTATCGGACATTTCAGGCATGAGATGCGAGTTCATGAATCGATCAGAGCTTCCCTCGCAATCAATTGCTCGAAAGCGGCCTCGTCCAGTACCGGCACGCCGAGGCGCTCGGCCTTTTCCAGCTTGGAGCCGGGTTTCTCGCCGGCAATCACCGCGCTGGTCTTCTTCGACACGCTGCTGCTGACCTTGGCGCCCAGGGCCTTGAGCAGCTGCTTGGCCTGCTCCCGGCTGTAGTGTTCGAGGGTGCCGGTAATGACATAGGTCTTGCCGGCCAGGGGCAAGGCCTGGCGATCCACCGGCTCCTGCTTCGGCCAGTGTATGCCGGCGGCCAGCAGCTTGTCGATGACCTCGCGGTTGCGCGGCTGGGCGAAGAAATGGACGATGTTGAAAGCCACCACCGGCCCCACATCCTCGATTTCCTGCAGTTCTTCCTCGCTGGCTTCCATCAGCGGAGGCAGGTCGCCAAAATGTTGGGCCAGGGACTCGGCCGTGGCCTCCCCGACCTCGCGGATACCCAGTGCGTAGATGAAGCGCGGCAGGGTCGTCGACTTGCTGCGTTCCAGCGCCTCGAGCAGGTTGCGGGCCGACTTCTCGCCCATGCGCTCGAGATCCATCAGCTGTTCCAGGGTCAGATGGTACAGGTCGGCCACATCCTCGACCAGCCCGCGCTCCACCAGCTGCTCCACCAGCTTGTCGCCGAGGCCGTCGATATCCATGGCCTTGCGCGAGGCGAAATGCTTGATCGCTTCCTTGCGCTGGGCCGGACAGCCGAGGCCACCGGTGCAACGGTAGACGGCATGACCTTCCTCGCGCACGACTTCGGAACCGCAGACCGGGCAACGCTTCGGCATCTGCGGTTTGCGGAAGCCGGGCTTGCGGTATTTCATCACCACCTTGACGATCTCGGGAATGACATCGCCGGCGCGACGCACGATGACGCAATCGCCGATGCGGATGTCCTTGCGTTCGATCTCGTCCATGTTGTGCAGGGTGGCGTTGCTGACCGTGACGCCGCCCACCTGCACCGGTTCAAGTCGGGCCACCGGCGTCAGCGCACCAGTGCGCCCGACCTGGAACTCGACTTCGAGCAGGCGCGTCATCACCTCCTGGGCCGGAAATTTCCAGGCGATGGCCCAGCGCGGCGCGCGCGACACGAAACCGGCCTTGCGCTGCTGGTCACGGCGATCCAGCTTGAACACCACGCCATCGATATCGAAGGGCAGCTGGTCGCGCTGTTCGCCGATGTGCCGGAAATAGTCAAAACAGGCCTCGATGCCCTGCAGGCGTTCCATGTAGGGGCTGATCGGCAGCCCCAGTTGCTTCAGGAACAGCATCTGGTCGTACTGGGTCGGCGGCCAGTCCGCGCCCTCGAGCTGGGCCAGCTGGTAGCTGGTATAGGTCAGCGGCCGCTCGGCCGTGACCTTCGGATCCAGCTGACGCAGGGAACCGGCCGCGGCATTGCGCGGGTTGGCGAAGGTCTTCTGGCCCTTGCGCAGCTGTTCCTCGTTGAGCTTGCGGAAGCCCTCGTGGGGCATGTACACCTCGCCACGCGCCTCGACCCGCGGCGGCGGATCGCCCTTCAGCCGCAACGGAATGGCGCGCAGGGTGCGGGCGTTGGCGGTGATGTTCTCGCCGACACGCCCGTCTCCGCGGGTGGCCGCGCGCACCAGCAGACCGTCCTCGTAGAGCAGGCTAATGGCCAGGCCATCGAGCTTGGGTTCCGCGCAGTATTGCAGCGGCTGGTCCTCCTCGATGCCCAGCAGTTCGTGCAGGCGACGATCGAAGGCGCGCATTTCCTCTTCGCTGAAGGCATTGTCCAGCGACAGCATCGGCACCTCGTGGCGCACCTCCTCGAACTGCGACGCGGCCTGGCCGCCGACTCGCTGGGTCGGGGAATCGGGGGTGACCAGCTCGGGGTGTTTTGCCTCCAGCTCGCGCAGTTCGCGCATCAGGCGGTCGTAGTATTCATCGGGTACCAGCGGGTCGTCGAGCACATAGTAGTGGTAGTCGTACTCGTTGAGTTCCTCGCGCAGCTGGCGGATGCGTTCTTCGTCAGTCATCTGGAGGGGTCTCCGGTTCGCCCTGCAGGCGGTGACGGATGCCGGTCACGTGTTGCAGGGTCAGCAGTTCGAGATCCTGGTTGTAGACCTTGAGATCGAGTTCGCGCACCAGTTCGTCGATGCCCTTGAGCATCTGCTCGTAGCTGCGCAGCGGGTCGGACTGCTGCTGCGGATCGAACCAGCACAGCAGGCCCTGGGTCTTGAAGGCGGCTTCGTGAATCGAGGCGAAGGAACCGCTCTGGCTCAGGTTGGCGCAGCGGTAGGGAGGCGTCCTGCCGCTGTCGGCCGGAGCGAAGAAGCAGTCCTCGTCCAGCGACAGGCCGCAGCGCTCGCAGGCGAGCAGGATGGCATCACCCGACAGGGGACGGCCCTCGCGCTGCTTGAGGATATGCGCCACGCAGTGTTCGCCGATCAGCGAATCCGATGCCTGTGGTGATGAGTCGCCGTCCGTTTCGCCGCTGCCGATCGCTTCGATGGCCGGTGATGCCGGAATTGCCTCCACCGTTGCCTCCGGCTCCTGCCCCGGGTGTATGCGAATATCGCCAACATCGACAGCACCGCCCTTTTCCTCGACCGGGGTGCCGAGTGCAGCCAGCTCCTCGCGCAAGGCATCGTCCTCGATGAAACCGGCCTCGAGTTCCTCGCGCGTCAGGTTGCGAATGGCGGCATGGCGACGACGCCGATCCTGCCACAGGGAGTAGCCATAGAGGCCACCGATCACCACCACGCCGATGATGGCGAGTATCCAGCGCAGGGTCGTGGCGTCCATTTCAGATTGGCCTCCATAGCAATGAAAGCTGGCTTCGTTCGGGGCTGGCAGTGATCCAACTCGGGGAACACCGTGAACCCTTCCCTGGGGGCTTGACGGTGGCATCCATGCCACCGACATCCCCGAGCTGGATCACTGCCAGCCCCTTAGAGAGTAGTATGGGTCTCCTCCACATGATCTCAGGCCTCGGCCAGCTTCGCCGCTTCATCGATGTCCACCGAGACCAGCCGCGATACGCCGGGCTCGTGCATGGTGACGCCGTTGAGGGTGCGCGCCAGCTCCATGGTGATCTTGTTGTGGGTGATGA
>WGBK01000134.1 GCA_015494335.1 Gammaproteobacteria bacterium
CGCCCGACTCCTTCAGCAGGTTGCCGAAGCAGAGCATGCCGACCAGCGGTGTGGCATCGGGCAACAGCAGGATGGTGACGAAGGTCAGCGACAGCGGGAACAGGATCTTTTCCAGGCGCGAGACATGACGCAACTGCTTCATCTGGGTCTTGCGCTCTTCCTCGGTGGTCAGCAGCTTCATGATCGGCGGCTGGATCATCGGCACCAGGGCCATGTAGGAATAGGCGGCCACGGCAATGGCGCCGAGCAGGTCGGGAGACAGCCGCGAGGCGACGAAGATTGCGGTCGGGCCGTCGGCGCCGCCGATGATGGCGATGGCCGAGGCATCGGCGAGAGAGAACTCGATGCCGGGCACCAGGTTCATCAGGACCGCGCCGAACAGGGTGACGAAGATACCGAACTGGGCCGCGGCGCCAAGCAGCATCAGGCTCGGGCGCGCCAGCAGAGGGCCGAAATCGGTCATAGCGCCGACGCCCATGAAGATCAGCAAAGGAAACACGCCGTTCTCGATGCCGGCATGGTAAAGAATGCCGAGCAGGCCGTCGGGTCCGCTGATCTCGGCCACCGGGATGTTGGCGAGGATACCGCCGAATCCGATGGGAACCAGCAGCAACGGCTCGAAACCCTTGCGGATGGCGAGGTAGATCAGCAGGCAGCCGACCAGCATCATCAGCACCTGGCCGGCCGTGAAGTTGTAGAGCCCGGTGGATTCCCAGAGTTGCAGCAGACCTTCGATCATTTCGGGCCCCTATCCCAGCTCGATCAGCGGCTGGTTGACCTGGATCGCGTCACCCTTCTCGACCTGCACCGCCTGCACGATGCCACCTTCGTTGGCGCGGATCTCCGTTTCCATCTTCATCGCCTCGATGATGACCACGACCTGGTTGGGCTCGACCCGGTCGCCGGGCGCAACCAGCACCTCGATCACCGAGCCGGCCATCGGCGCGACGATCTCCTCGCGCACCTCTCCACCGGTCGCCGGGGCCGGGGCGGCGGATGCGGGAGGCGCGGCCTGTTGTACCGAGCCGATCTCGCCGCCGGGCTCGACCACGACATCATAGGCCTTGCCGTTGACCTGCACGCGGAAGGCCTCGGGTCCGCCCGCGGGTGCCATGGCAGGAGCCGCCGCTGCCGGCTGTGACTCGGGTTCCTGCCCCGGAGGCGGCTCGAAGGCATCGGGGTTGTCGCGGTTCTTGAGGAAATGCAGCCCCACCTGCGGGAACTGGGCGTAGATCAGCACATCGTCGATCTCGTTCTCGGAAACCTTGAGGTCTTCCTGTTTTACCAGTTCGCGGAATTCCTCGGTCAGCTTGTCCATTTCCGGCTCGATGAGATCGGCCGGACGGCAGGTGATCACCTCGCCGCCCTCGGCCAGCACGCGCTGTTGCAGTTCCGGGTTGACCGGTGCGGCGGTGGCGCCGTATTCGCCGCGCAGTACGCCGGCGGTTTCCTTGGTGATGGTCTTGTAGCGCTCCCCGGCCAGCACGTTGATGACGGCCTGGGTGCCGACGATCTGCGAGGTCGGCGTTACCAGCGGGATGTAGCCGAGGTCTTCGCGAACCCGCGGAATCTCCTCCAGCACCTCGTCGAGACGGTCGGAAGCGCCCTGTTCGCGCAACTGGCTTTCCAGGTTGGTGAGCATGCCGCCGGGCACCTGGGCAACCAGGATGCGTGAATCCACGCCCTTCAGCGAGCCCTCGAATTTCGCGTATTTCTTGCGAACTTCGCGGAAATAGGCGGCAATCTGCTCGAGTTCGACGATATCCAGCCCGCTGTCGCGCTCGGTTTCCTGGAGGATGGCGACCAGGGATTCGGTGGGCGAATGGCCGTAGGTCATGCTCATCGACGAGATCGAGGTATCGATGATGTCGGCGCCTGCCTCGATCGCCTTGACCAGCGTGGCGGTGGACAGCCCGGTGGTGGCGTGGCAGTGCAGGCCGATCGGCAGGTCCGTGGCCTGCTTGATTTCGCGCACCAGTTCGTAGGCGGCGTAGGGCTTGAGCAGGCCGGCCATGTCCTTGATGCAGATGGAGTGACAGCCCATGTCCTCGATGCGCTTCGCCATGTCGACCCAGGTCTGCAGGTCGTGTGCCGGGCTGAGGGTGTAGGAGAGGGTACCCTGGGCATGCTTGCCGGTGGCCACGGCGGCGCGCACGGCGGTTTCGAGGTTGCGCATGTCGTTCATGGCGTCGAAGATGCGGAACACATCGATGCCGTTGACCGCGCAGCGCTCGACGAATTTCTCGATCACATCGTCGGCGTAATGGCGGTAGCCAAGGCCGTTCTGGCCGCGCAGCAGCATCTGCTGCGGGGTTTTCGGCATCGCCGCCTTGAGCTGGCGCAGACGCTCCCAGGGATCCTCGCCGAGATAGCGGATGCAGGCGTCGAAGGTGGCGCCGCCCCAGGTTTCCAATGCCCAGTAGCCGATGTTGTCGAGCTTCTCGGCGATCGGCAGCATGTCGTCGATGCGCATGCGCGTGGCGAACAGGGACTGGTGGCCGTCTCGCAGTACGACATCGGTGATCTTTACGGGATTGCTCATGGTGGGTACCGTGCGGGTCGTGGAGTCAGGGCTGCTTGCGGCGCCAGGCGCGGATGGCCGCGCCGATCACCGCGATGGTTTCCTCGTCGTTGCCGCCGGGGCGGTCTTCCCGGCTTGCGCTGCTGCCGGCGGGGCGCTGCGGAAAACCGGCAGGCTCCTCCGGGGCGTAACGCCGTACCAGCCGGCTGACCAGGGAAATCACCGAGATCAGCAGCACCAGGATGATGAACACGGCGCCCATGCCGATGAACATCAGCTCGGCGCTCTGGGTGATCAGTTGCTGGACGTTGGCGTTCATGGCGTTGGCTCTGGCTGAGGGAAGGCGGGTTTCGCGGTTTCGGCAATCTAATCGAAAGCCTGGGCAGGGGCAACACCGCGCCGCGCCGGCGCACTATAGCATTTTCGGCTGCAGGCCGCGCGCAGCAAGGCTGCCGGGACTTGATCCGCGACAGGAACAAATGCAAATAGGCGGTATTGATAAACCAAATCGTTTAAACTTCGGGACGGTCGTTTTGCTGCCTTATGATGCAGCGAGAGGTACCCTAACGATTCTCCTTCGCTGGCGGCGACCGGGTCGCGGGCGGAACGCACAAGAAATACAACCTGGAGGACTAGCGTCTCATGTCTGAAGAACACATCTATCCGCCACCGGCGGAGTTTGCCGCCCAGGCCCATGTCAACCGCGAGCAGTACGAGGAGATGTACCGCCGATCGGTGGAGGACCCCGAGGGCTTCTGGGCCGAGCAGGCCGACAACTACCTGAGCTTCTTCCGCAAGTGGGATCAGGTGCTGGACTGGTCCTATGCGAGGGACGATCTGCATGTGGAGTGGTTCAAGGGCGCGAAGCTGAATGTGTCCTACAACTGCCTCGACCGCCATCTCGAGACCCGCGGAGACCAGACCGCGATCCTGTGGGAAGGGGACAACCCCGACGAGAGCCGTGCCATCAGCTATCGCGAGCTGCATGCAGATGTCTGTCGCTTCGCCAACGCGCTCAAGGCGCGCGGCGTGAAGAAGGGTGACCGGGTTTCCATCTACATGCCGATGATTCCGGAGGCCACGGTGGCAATGCTGGCCTGCACTCGCATCGGTGCCGTGCATTCGATCGTGTTCAGCGCCTTCTCGCCGGATGCCCTGGCCAGCCGCATTCATGATTCCGACTGCCAGTTCCTGATCACCGCCGACCAGTCCATCCGCGGCGGCAAGTGCATTCCGCTCAAGGCCAATGCCGACAAGGCGCTGGAGCAGTGCCCCGATGTGCACACCTGTTTCGTCGTCAAGCGCGGCGGCGAGCCAGTGGAATGGAACGACGAGCGCGATGTCTGGTACCACGAGGCCATTGCCGCCGCCGAGCCGGTCTGCGATCCCGAGCAGATGGACGCCGAAGACCCGCTGTTCATCCTCTATACCTCCGGTTCCACCGGCAAGCCCAAGGGCGTATTGCACACCACCGCCGGCTACCTGCTGCAGGCGGCGATGACCCACAAGCTGGTGTTCGACTACAAGGATGGCGAGGTCTACTGGTGTACCGCCGACATCGGTTGGATCACCGGCCACAGTTACATCGTCTACGGCCCGCTGACCAATGGCGCCATCTCGCTGATGTTCGAGGGCGTACCCACCTGGCCCGACGCCGGGCGTTTCTGGCAGGTCTGCGACAAGCACAATGTCGCCAGCTTCTACACCGCACCGACGGCGATCCGCGCCCTGATGGCCCAGGGCGACGAGCCGGTCAAGGCCAGTTCGCGCCAGAGCCTGCGCCTGCTGGGCACCGTCGGCGAACCGATCAATCCCGAGGCCTGGGAATGGTACTACCGCGTGGTCGGCGATGCCCGCTGCCCGATCGTGGATACCTGGTGGCAGACCGAAACCGGAGCCCACATGATCACGCCGCTGCCGGGCGCAACGCCACTCAAGCCCGGTTCGGCCAGCTGGCCCTTCTTTGGCGTGCAGCCGGTGCTGCTGGACGACCAGGGCAAGGAAATCGAGGGCAACCCCGCCACCGGCAATCTGGCCATCAAGCACCCCTGGCCGTCGCAGATGCGTACCGTCCACGGTGATCACCAGCGCTTCTACGAAACCTATTTCGCGATGTACCCTGGCTATTACTTCACCGGCGACGGCGCGCGCCGCGACGAGGACGGTTACTACTGGATCACCGGCCGCGTCGACGATGTGCTGAATGTCTCCGGGCACCGGCTCGGCACCGCCGAGATCGAATCCGCGCTGGTGCTGCACGACAAGGTGGCCGAGGCCGCCGTGGTGGGCGCACCGGACGAGATTACCGGGCAGGCCATCTATGCCTTCGTGACCCTGATGAAGGGCGAAGAGGGCTCGGACGAGCTGAAGAAGGAACTGGTTGCGCTGGTGCGACAGGAGATCGGCCCCATCGCCACGGTCAAGTACATCCAGTGGGCACCGGGCCTGCCGAAGACCCGTTCCGGCAAGATCATGCGCCGCATCCTGCGCAAGGTTGCCGCCAACGAGCTGGACAATCTCGGCGACACCTCGACCCTGGCCGATCCGTCGGTGGTCGACGAGCTGATCGCCAACCGTCTCAACAAGTAAGCCAAGCGTCGACGGCCCGCGCTCGTCGCGGGCCGGATCGACCGGGGAAACCACATGACCGTACTCGCTTTCGATGTCTATGCCACGCTGATCAATACCTACGGCATGGTCGACCTGTTGCAGCGCTACATCGGAAACGAGCGCGCCATGCCCTTCGCCACCCTGTGGCGCGACAAGCAGCTGGAGTATTCCTTCCGCCGCAGCATGATGGGCGACTACGAACCCTTCTATACCTGCACCAGCGATGCCCTCGGCTATTGCATCGAAGCCTTCGGCGTGCAGCTCACCCGCGACCAGCAGTTCAGCCTGATCAAGCGCTATCAGGATCTGCCGCCCTATCGCGATGTCATCCCGGCGCTGGAATCCCTGTCCGGTCGCAGCGACATTCGCATCTTGGCCTTGACCAACGGGCCACTGGAAGACATCGAGCGCCTGTTCGCCAACGATGCCATCGACCAATACTTCGAAGATATCGTCAGCTGCGACGAGATCCGTTGCTACAAGCCGGACCCCGCCGTGTACCGACATTTCCTCGAGCGTGCCGGGGCCGAGGCCGACGATTGCTGGCTGGTGTCCAGCAATGCCTTCGATTGCATCGGAGCCGGTCATGCCGGTTTCCACACCGTCTGGGTCAAGCGCTACGACGCCCAGCTCTACGACCCCTGGGGCAAAAGACCCGACGCCACCATCCAGTCGCTGGCCGAACTCGAAGCCCAGTTCTGAGATACCCCTGCCGATAGACCGGCTTATCTGTCCTATACTCAGGGCAGGAAAAAACCGTGGTTGCCCGATGTCCGTCTCCCTGCCCGATCACTCCCGTCAGCAACAGCAATTGCAGCTGCTGCAGCTGCAGAATGCCTGGCTGGAACGCATTCTCTCGGGTGGCCGCAGCGAAGCCGGTTCCCTCGAGGGCTTGTGCCGCGAAGCCGAGCAACTGGTGCCGGACGCCTGTGCCTGCGTGATGCGGCTGGTGGACAGTGACCGCCTGTCCGTGGCGGCTGCCCCATCCATGCCCGAACCTTTCCGCGCCGTCTACGACAACGCGATCCTGAGCGGCAGCGCCGGCAGTTTCGTGGTCTCGATTCTGGAAGGTTCGGCCTGCCTGATCGAGGATGCCTGGCGGGATCCGCGCTGGAGCAGCCGCCGCGAGCTGGCCGAAGCCCACGATATCCGCGCCAGCTGGTCGCAACCGGTGATGATGGATGGCGCGCTGGTCAGCGGCAGCTTCACGCTGATGCTGCCGCGCCCGGGGCTGCCCGACGAGTTTCAGCAGAGCGTGCTGCAGGTCTGCGCCAATCTCACGGCGCTGCTGTGGCGCCACCAGGCCCATACCCGGCAGATGTGGCACTTGGCGCACCATGACCGGCTCACCGGCCTGCCCAACCGCGACTACCTCGATGCCGAGCTGGAAAGGGCAATTCTGGCCAGTGACCGTCTCGGAAAACCCTTCGCCCTGATGTACATCGATCTCGACAACTTCAAGGACATCAACGACAGCTTTGGCCATGATTTCGGCGACCGGGTGTTGCTCGAAGCCCTGCGCAGGATCCGCGCCAGTCTGCGCGAAGGCGACATGATCTTCCGCCACGGCGGCGACGAGTTCCTGCTGATCCTGGAGAACCTCGAGGACGCGCTGGCGGTGGACGCCATTGCCCGCAAGCTGATCGCCGCCTTCGCCGCGCCCCTGCGCATCGACGAGCAGACCGTCACTGCCCGCTTCAGTATCGGCGTCAGCCTCTACCCGCAGGACGCGGACAACGCCCAGGATCTGCTCAAACACGCCGATATCGCCATGTACCAGGCCAAGGCCGGCGGCAAGAACGATGTGCACTTCTTCGAGCCGGCCCTGGCCAAGCGTATCCAGCGGCGCATGCAGATGGAGCAGGAGATCCGCCGCGGGCTGCAGCGCGACGAATTCGAGCTCTATTTCCAGCCCCAGTACCTCGCCGACAGCGACGAAATGGCGTCGCTGGAAGCCCTGCTGCGCTGGAACCACCCGGAGCGGGGTCTGGTGCTGCCGGGTGAGTTCATCCCGGTGGCGGAGAAGTCCTCGCTGATCCGCGAGCTGAGCCTGCTGGTGTTCCACGAGCTCTGTCGCATTGGGCGCATCTGGCTGGACCGGGGTTACGAGATCCCGCGGTTGGCCGTCAACATGTCCACCGCCCAGCTCACCGAGGCCTGCAACGACCGCCTGCAGATGTTGCTGGAGAAAACCGGCATGCCCGCCGACCGCATCGAGATCGAGGTCACCGAAACCCTGGTCATGAACCGCGGCGACAGCGGAGTCCGCGAACTGCAGAAGATGCGCGATCAAGGCATCCAGCTGGCGCTGGACGATTTCGGAACCGGCTACTCGTCGCTCAGCCAGTTGAAGAAGATGCCGATCCACAAGCTGAAGATCGACCGCAGCTTTGTGATGGACCTGGAGCAGGACGAGGACGATCGCGTGATCGTCCGCACCATCATCGCGATGGGCAGGAACCTGGGCCTGGAGATCGTCGCCGAAGGGGTGGAAACGGCCTTCCAGCAGCAGTTTCTTCTCGACAACGGCTGCGACTACATCCAGGGTTTCTATCGCGCCCGGCCGATGCCCGTGGAGCAGGTCGAGAAGCTGTTGTTCAGGTCGGAATCCTGATCACCGCACGCCCGCGCACCTTACCCGCCAGTATTTCCTCGCCCGCCTCGGGCAGGGTCTCGAAGTCGATTTCCTGGCTCAGCCGGTCGAGCAGGGACCGATCGAGATCCCGCGCCAGGCGCTGCCAGGCCTCGATGCGCCGCGGCATCGGGCATTGCACCGAATCCACTCCATAGAGGGTCACGCCGCGCAGGATGAAGGGCGCCACCGAAGCCGGCAGTTCCATCGATTCGGCCAGTCCGCAGGCGGCCACCGCGCCGCCGTAGCGCTGCTGGCTGAGCAGGTTGGCCAGGGTGTTGCCGCCGGCGACATCGATGGCGGCCTGCCAGGTTTCCCGCGCCAGCGGTCGCGCCAGCCGGGTGAAGTCCTCGCGCGGCAGGATTTCCGTCGCGCCCAGTTCCTTCAGGTAGTCGGCCTGGTCGTCGCGTCCGGTGATCGCGTGCAGTTCGTAACCCAGCTTGCCGAGCACGGCCAGGGCGATGCTGCCGACCCCTCCGGCAGCGCCGCTGACGGCCAGCGGCCCCCGGTCCGGGGCGATGCCGTGATCCTCGAGCTTGAGGATGCACAGCATGGCGGTGTAACCGGCGGTGCCGATGGCCATGGCGCGACGAGCGTCCAGGCCTTCGGGTATCTTCAGCAGCCACTCGGAACGCACCCGGGCGCGGGCGGCATAGCCGCCGTGGTGGGTTTCGCCGATGCCGAAACCGTTGAGCAGCACGTCATCGCCGGGCTGGAAATCGGGGTTCTCCGATGTGATGACATGACCGGCCAGGTCGATTCCGGGCACCAGCGGGAAGCGGCGGATGATCGGGGCCTTGCCGGTCAGGGCCAGGCCATCCTTGTAGTTGAGGGTGCTGTACTCGACGGCGACGGTGACATCGCCGTCCATCAGATCGTCGTCGGAAAGCTCGACGCGCTCGACGCGGTAACCGCGATCGTCCTTCTGTGCCAGCCAGGCGGGGAATCTGCTCATGTCGTTTTTCTGTCCAGTTGGTTCGGAAGAAGCTTATCGGGATGTCGGCGGCAAGTCGATGGATGTGCAGAGGGGATTCTGTCATCCAAATGGTGGTGCGCTACCAGTGGCAGCCCGTGAAAAACGCCGTAAATACATCCCTGTAGGCTTGGCTGCGGCATCCATGCCGCAGACATTTTCACGGACTGCCACTGGTACCACTAGAAATGACTTGAATCGATAGATGAAGAAATTCTGATGTTCAGATCGCACCGGCAGGTACATGCACCCATCCTTCCATCAGTATCCGCGCGCTGCGGCTCATCGTAACCCGGTCGACGATCCAGCGCTTTCCGTCCCGGCGAACCTGGGCGCCGACCTTGAGGCTGCCGGAGGGGTGGCCGAAGCGTATCGAATCGCGCTCGCCTCCACCGGCGGCGCGGTTGACCAGGGTGCCGGGTATCGCCGCGGCGCTGGCGATGGCAACGGCGGCGGTGCCCATCATCGCATGGTGCAGCTGCCCCATCGACAGCGCGCGCACGTTGAGATCGATTTCTTCGGC
>WGBK01000135.1 GCA_015494335.1 Gammaproteobacteria bacterium
GCGCCACCAGTTGCGCGATTCCGGGGCCAAGGCGATCCTGGTGGTGGACAACTTCGCGCATACTCTGGAGCAGGTGGTCGACGATACCCCGATCCAGTATGTCATTACCACCGGACTGGGCGACATGCTTGGCTTTCCGAAATCGGCGCTGGTCAATTTCGTCGTCAAGCGGGTCAAGAAAATGGTGCCCAGGTACAATCTGCCCAACGCGGTCGATTTCAAGGCCGCGTTGAAGGCGGGGGCGAGCCTGCCTTTCTCACGACCCGAACTGACCCATGACGACCTGGCCTTTCTGCAGTATACCGGCGGCACCACCGGGCTGGCCAAGGGTGCGATGTTGACCAACCGAAACATGGTGGCCAACATGCAACAGGCCTCGGAATGGATCAAGACCCTGGTCGAGGAGCGCAAGGAGGTCATTATTACCGCATTACCGCTCTATCATATTCTTTCCCTGACAGCCAATTGTCTGGTATTCATGAAGGTGGGCGGTCTCAATTACCTGATCACCAATCCGCGCGATATGCCGGGCTTCGTCAAGGAGTTGCGCAAGACCCGTTTCACCGCCATCACCGGCGTCAACACCCTGTTCAACGGACTGCTGAATACGCCGGGGTTCGACCAGGTGGACTTCTCGTCGCTGAAACTGACCCTGGGCGGCGGCATGGCGGTGCAACAGGCCGTGGCCGAACGCTGGCGCCGGGTCACCGGAACGCCCCTGCTCGAGGCCTATGGCCTGACCGAGACCTCGCCTGCGGTGTGCATCAACCCGATGGACCTGCCCGACTGGAATGGCAGCATCGGTCTGCCCGTGCCTTCCACCGAGGTATCGATCCGCAGCGAGGATGGCGAATTCCTGCCCATTGGTGAGGTGGGCGAACTCTGCGTGCGCGGCCCGCAGGTGATGAAGGGCTACTGGAACCTGCCCGAGGAAACCGCCTATGTGCTCGACGAAAAGGGCTGGCTGAAGACCGGCGATGTCGCGCGCATGGACGAAAACGGCTATGTCTATATCGTCGATCGCAAGAAGGACATGATTCTCGTGTCCGGCTTCAATGTGTTCCCCAACGAGGTGGAGTCGGTGATCATGGAAGTGCCGGGCGTGCGGGAGGTGGGCGTGATCGGAGTGCCCGATCCCGACGGCAGCGGGGAGATCGTGAAGGCGGTGATCGTGCGCAACGACAACAGCCTGACCGAGGAGGAGGTGATCGCCCATTGCCGCAAGGAACTGACCGGCTACAAGGTGCCGAAGATCATCGAGTTCCGCGACGAGCTGCCGAAGACCAATGTCGGCAAGATCCTGCGCCGCGAGCTGCGCGAGGAAGCTGCCCGCTCCTGAAGGAACGGGAGGCCCGGCATCAATCCTTGACCGTGTAACCGGCCTGGGCGATCGCGGCCTTGACCGCGTCGGCATCGGCGCTGCCTTCGACCGCAACCTTGCCGGCCTCCAGGTCCACTTCGACGCTGTCGACGCCGTCCAGGGCCTCCACGGCCTTCTTCACGTTGGCCACGCAATGCTGGCAACTCATGCCTTCCACATTCAGGGTCATGCTCATGGTTTTACCTCTGTTATCAAGTTAAAGGGGGCGAAGTCTGGGTTCAGTTATGTCCGCTGATCTTCGCGTGCAGGGGCTTGGTTTTTTCGAAGGTTTCCAGTTGTTCCGGGGTGGCCGGGGTCTGGTAGTTGGCTTTCCATTCCTCGATGCTCATGCCGTAAATGGCCTTTTGCGCCTCGGGGTAGTCCATCTCCAGCCCCTGTTCCTTCGCCGCCGCCAGGTACCACTTGGCAAGACAGTTGCGGCAGAAACCCGCGAGATTCATCAGGTCGATATTCTGTACATCGCTGCGTTCCTGCAGATGCTGGATCAGGCCGCGAAAGGCGGCTGCTTCGATTTCGGTTTGCTGGTCTTTGGTCATGCTAGAATCCGGTTCGAAATTCGCTTCAGGTTACCACAAACCCCATGTCGTCATCACCCGTCAACCGCCAGGACATCGATTGGGCTTCACTGCTCGGCAACCTCTCCGACAGCGGCCAGCGACTTCTGGTTCCCCTGCAGGGCGATCGTGAATTCTGCCTGCAGCAGCTGGAGCAGCTGCCCGGGCCGGATGACCGTCTGC
This sequence comes from Gammaproteobacteria bacterium, assembly GCA_015494335.1. Lineage (GTDB taxonomy): Bacteria > Pseudomonadota > Gammaproteobacteria > S144-22. Next base: position 2,119 of record WGBK01000135.1, read on the forward strand.
TGCTGTCGAACCGCGATGACCTGAAAGGCGCGACTCCGTTCCGCCTGGCCTCCGGCCTGCTTGGCCGAGAGGCCGGGCTGGTCGTTTTTGACGCCTTCGACCGCTTCCCCGTGGATGCGCTTTGCATCGCGGCCGGCCTGTTGCGTGGGGGAGGACCCCTGCTGGTGCTGTTGCCGCCCGAAGGCTGGCCGAATCCGGATCCCGATGGCTGCTGGCAACAGCGGGAAGGCGCTGGCCGCTTCGCAGGGTACCTGTTCGAGGAAATGAAATCCGTCATGGCCCTGTGGTCGCCGGGGCCTCGAGCACCGAGGCTGCCCTTTGCCGAGGCGACCGGCTTCTATGGCGAGCTGACCGAGGACCAGGAATGGGCGCTGGACTGGCTGCGGCATGACTGGGACGAGCTGGGTCCCAACCGGGTGCTGGTGGCCGCCGACCGCGGTCGCGGCAAGAGCCTGCTGCTGGGCCGTTTCGCCGCCGGGCTGGAAAAGCCGTTTCTCGTCACCGCCGCCTCGCGCCGGCAGGCCGAAACCCTGCTGCAACAACTGCCAGAGGATCGCCACGAGTTCATCGCCCCCGACGAGTTGGTCCGTCGTGGCGAGCGCATCGACTACCTGTTGATCGACGAGGCGGCCATGTTGCCCTATTCGCTGCTGCAGGATTGCCTGGAACTGGCCGACAAGGCACTGCTGGCGACCACTCTCAACGGTTACGAGGGCACCGGCCAGGGCTTCCGCCTGCGCTTCCTGCGCGACCAGGGCGATCGGATGCGCATGCTGATGCTGGAGCAGCCGGTGCGCTGGGGCAAGGGCGACCTGCTCGAAATGGGACTCAACCAGGCGTTGTTGCTGAAACCGGACGAGCTTCCTCCGGTGACGGAAGGTGAGGTCTTGACCATCGAATCGGTGGACGGCGAAGCCCTGTTGCAGCAACGCGAGCGCCTGCGCCAGGCCCATGCGCTGATGCTCGAGGCCCATTACCGCTACAAGCCCTCGGATTTGCGCCAGTGGCTCGACGATCCGAACCAGCGTCTGTATCTGGCCCTGCGTGGCGAGGTCGTGGTCGGGGTGTTGCAGATCAACGAGGAGGGCGGCATCGATGCCGAAACCGTCGAGGAAATCCGCATGGGACGGCGGCGCCCCCAGGGCCATCTGCTGGCGCAGATGCTCACGGCCCAGGCCGGCATGGACGGCTTCGCAGGATATCGCGGCTGGCGCATTCAGCGCATTGCCGTGCGCGAGGAGCAGCGTCGCCATGGTGTTGGCCGTGCCATGCTGGAGCGGGCGCGGGAGGATGCGCGGGACCGGGGAATGGACTGGTTCGGCAGCAGCTTCGCGCTGGACGCGGAGGTCACGCCCTTCTGGGCAGGCTGCGGCTTCACTCTGGCGCACCTGGGCCGTGGTCGGGGCAGCTCCTCGGGGCGCCAGAGTGTTGCCCTGGTCGAGCCCCTGAACGAGGATCTCGGGCCGATGCTGGAAGCACAGCAACAGCGCCTGCTGCGCGATCTGCCACTGCACCTGCGGGGATACGGAAGGGAGATCCGGGTCGAGGATGTGGATGGCCTGCTGCGGCTGCTGCCGGAAACGGAACCGGAGCTGTCGGCGCAGGATCGGGACATACTCGATGCCGTCATCGACGGTCATCACGGCCTCGACCTGGCCGAGGCCGTGTTGTCGCGCTGGCTGTTGTCTGCACTGCGCCGGGAGACCTTGCTGGACGAGGCCAGTCGGAGGCGTCTGATCGAGACCTTGCTGATGGGGCGTGAGACGGATGGCGACGAGGGGCGCAGGCAACGCCAGCAGCAGCTGCGCGAGGATCTCGCCCGGCTGCGCGAAGCCTGTCCCTATCGGGACGCAACATGAATTCCGCCTGGCCCGACTGGTATCGCCAGGATCTCGAGCATGCCTGGCATCCCTACGCGCCGCGCCGTGTGACTCCGGCACCCTTTCCGGTGGAATCGGCCCAGGGCGTGCGTCTGCGCCTGGCCGACGGGTGCGAGCTGATCGATGGCATGGCCTCCTGGTGGTGCGTGATCCACGGCTATCATCACCCGCGGCTGGATGCGGCGGTTAAAGCCCAGTTACAGAAGATGGCCCATGTCATGTTCGGGGGTCTGACCCATGAGCCGGCGGCGCGGCTGGCGCAGACGCTGGTAGATCTGACGCCGCCGGGGCTGGAGCATGTGTTCTTTGCCGACAGCGGTTCGGTGGCCGTGGAAGTGGCCCTGAAGATGGCCATCCAGTACTGGCAGGCGCGGGGCGAGGGTCGGCGCAAGCGCTTTATTGCCCTGCGCAGGGCCTATCACGGCGATACTCTCGGGGCGATGTCCGTCTGCGACCCGGATACCGGAATGCACAGCCTGTTCACCGGCGCGTTGCCGCAACAATTCTTTGCCGAACAGCCGCGCTGCCGTTTCGGCGATCCCTTCGATGCCGCGACCGATCCCGCGCTGTCCTCGATGCGTCACTTGCTGGAGACCCGGGGTGACGAGGTGGCCGCGATCATTGTCGAGCCGGTGGTGCAGGGCGCCGGTGGCATGTGGTTCTACTCGGCGGACTACTTGACCGCTCTACGCGGTCTCTGCGATGAATACGGGGTATTGCTGATCGCTGACGAGATTGCCACCGGCTTCGGACGCAGCGGCCGCCTGTTTGCCTGCGAATGGGCCGACATCTCGCCGGACATTCTCTGTCTCGGCAAGGCGCTCACCGGCGGTTACATGAGCCTGGCGGCCACGCTGTGCCGCGAGGAGATCAGCGCCGTCATCAGCGAACGACCGCCGGGCGCCTTCATGCACGGCCCGACCTTCATGGCCAATCCCCTGGCCTGCTCGGTGGCCAACGAGAGCATTGCGCTATTGTTCGAAAACGACTGGCGGGCGCAGGTGCGGCGTATCGAGCAGGGGCTGCGCTCCGGGCTTGCGCCCTGTGCCGATCTGCCGTCGGTGGCCGATGTGCGCGTGCTCGGCGCCATCGGCGTGGTCGAGCTGGAACAGCCGGTGGACATGGCCCGCATACAGCCCGCTTTCGTCGAGGCCGGGGTCTGGGTGCGGCCCTTTGGCCGGCTGGTATACCTGATGCCGCCCTATGTCATCGGCGACGAGGATCTGGCGCGGCTGTGTCGGGCGGTGTTTCGGGTGTTGTCGCCGTAGTGCCGAAATGACGGGAGTGGAATCCTACCTGGGGCTGTTTGTTTCGGCTCTTCTGTCGGCCACGCTGTTGCCGGGCAGCTCGGAAGTGTTGATCGCGGTGATGGCCAGCAAGGGGGGGGCACTGTTCCCGCTGTGGTTGTGGGCGACGGCCGGCAATACCCTCGGTTCCCTGGTCAACGCGGTGATGGGGCGCTGGTTCCTGCATTTCCGGGATCGGCGCTGGTTCCCGGTCTCCGCGCGCGAACTGGAGCGCGGACACCGCTGGTTCGAGCGCTACGGCAAGTGGTCGTTGCTGCTGGCCTGGATGCCGGTGGTCGGTGATGCGCTGACCCTGATCGCCGGCGTGCTGCGGCTCGGCTGGCTCGAGTTCCTGCTGCTGGTGGCCATCGGCAAGGGGCTGCGCTATGCCCTGGTCATCGCCCTGGTGCAGCCGCTGTAGCGGGCAGCGTCAGTACGACGTCGCTTCGAGCCGGGCTGTGAGCTCCCGCTTCAACTGGTCCTCGTTTTCAAAGCGGATGGCTTGCCAGCCCCGTTGCCGGGCGCGTTCCACATTGCCCGGGTTGTCGTCGACGAAGAGGATGGAGGCCGGCGGCAGGCCGAGACGATCGGCGACCCGGTCGAACAGCTCGGGCTGGCGCTTGCCGAGGCCGAGGCGAAAACTGTTGAATACCTCGTCGAATTCCTTGAAGAAAGGATCGCGCTGGTCGAGCCGCTCGAGCCAGTCGGTCTGGTCGCTCAGCAGGCCGACGAGATAGCCCTGCGAGCGCAGCTTCCGCACCAGTCCGATCATGGACGGACGCAGACGAAAGGCGTCGAGGATGATGGCGCTGAGTTCCACATTTTCGCCACGCAGCCCGCAACGCTCGCGCATCAGCCGCCAGAAATCCGCCTCGCTGCCCTGGCCGGTGACATAGCCGCTATCGTAGACCGCATCCATGGCGGCATCGACGATGGCGTCGCCGACGGGCAGTTGCTGTTCCCGCGCGATCCGGCGCAGGCCGATGGCGAAGCCTTCCTCGGCGATGACGCCGCCGAAGTCGAACAGGATGGCGCGGATGGGACTCGGGTCGTGGCTCACGGACGCTGGTAGGTGCCCATCAATACGGCTTCGTCGAGCAGGTGCCCCTGCATCAGTTCGAGCAGTTGTGGCTTGGTCAGCGGCCGGTTCGCCGGCAGGATGCTGTCCAGCGCGTAGAGCTTGAAGTAGTAGCGGTGCCGGCCGATGGGCGGGCAGGGACCGCCGTAGCCGGTGCGTTTCCAGTCGTTGATCCCCTCGACGGTGCCCGGCGGCAGGGCTGACGAGGGGACAGCCTCGGGCAGGCCGCTGCTGTCCGGCGGCAGGTTGAACAGCACCCAGTGCACCCAGGTCATCTTCGGAGCGGCCGGGTCGGGGGCATCTGGGTCATCGACGATCAGCGCCAGGCTGCGCGTGCCGGCGGGGATGTCGCTCCACAGCAGGGCCGGGGAAATATCCTCGGCGTCGCAGGTATAACGCGGCGGAATGCTTTCGCCGTCGCGAAAGGCCGGTGAAGAGATCTGCATGGCAGTTACCTCCGTGGTTGCGAGCAACAGCAGGATCGGAATCAGGAATCGGCGCATTCTCTTTACCTGTAGGCGCAACCGTCGTTTTCAAGTCATGTCGCGAGCTGCCGGATGTCGACGAAGCTGCCGCTGGGCTGCTGCAGGCAGGTGGCGAAGCTGTCGGCGATGAGTCGGGCGGCCCGCCGCGGATCGGGCATGTGTTCGCTGCCGTAGGCGTTCTGCAGGTGCCGGATCGACGGGAAGCGCTCGCTGTCCACCTCGTGGCAGAGGTAGTCCTGCATCGCCGTGTGCACCAGTCCGGGCGCATAGGCGACGACATGGCTGTCGGGCATCTCGGCGGCGTAGAGCTTTGCCATCATGTTGAGGGCGGCCTTGGAGATGGAATAGGCGCCCCAGCCGCGATTGCCGTTGACCGAGGCACCGGAGGAAATCAGCACCAGCTGCTTCGGGCTGCGCCGCTTGCGGATCAGCCAGTCGACGATGGCCTTGTTGGCCCAGAGATTGATGTCCATGACGCTGCGCGCCTCGTCCATGGCGGTTTCGGCCAGATCCTGAATGCGTCCGAGCACGCCGGCGTTGAGGATGGCGAGTTCGGGCCGCGGCGGGTCGAGGGCGTCCAGCGCGGCGGGGATGGCATCGAGATCGGCCAGATCGACACTCTGTTGCCGCAGCCGTTCCGAGGTCAACGGGCAGGGGCGGCGTCCCAGGTGATGGACGCGCTCGCCGCGTTCGAGGAAATGTTCGGCCAGTCCGAGTCCGAGCCCGCGGCTGGCGCCGGTGATGAGTATGTCGGTCATTGGCTTCGTCGCTCGTGGAAGGTGTTAGAATCCCCGATAGCATAACCGATTCGGTGCGGAAGGTGGCACGTGCCGGAACCGCGTCATATCAACCGAGGTGTACCCGTGATCACCCGTGAAAAACGCCGTACATGCTTCCCTGCAGGCTTGACTGCGGCATCCCTGCCGCAGACATTTTCACGGGTGATCACGGGCACACTGTTTCAATGACGGGCAGTGACAGATGACAGGAGCCCTGTAGCATGCGCGGATTCGTACCCCCAGACCCGGAGTCCTCGGCCTCCGGCTACCATTACGCGGTGGTTTATGTGCCGCGGCGCAGTCGCAACCGTTTCGCGGCCAACTGCGTGGAAATCAAGGATTCCGCGGAACAGGCCGTGGCCGATGCCGACCCGGCGGGCAAGCGCTACGCGGCGCGCGTGATGGGGCCTTCCAAATCCTCCGAAGGACAATATATCTACTATCTCGCCGAATGGCTGGAAGACTGGTGACGATGAGGACCGCCAATGAAGAAAGACGATGATCTGATCCGCGAAATTCTCGATTTCTGGTTTTCCGATCGGGTGCGGCCCCTGTGGTTCAACAGCACCCCGGAATTCGACGAGGAGATCCGCGAGCGCTTCGAGGAGGCCTGGGGGCTGGCACGGGCCGGTGTCTACGATCACTGGGAGGAAGACCCGGAAGGAGCCCTGGCGCTGGTGATTCTTCTCGATCAGTTTCCGCTCAACATGTTTCGCGGCGATGCGCGTTCCTGGTCCACCGAGGCGCGGGCCCGGGAGGTGGCGCGCAACGCCATAGCCCAGGGTTTCGACCGCGACATGACGCCGGAACAGAAGGTGTTCCTGTACATGCCTTTCATGCACAGCGAGAAGCTCGAGGACCAGGATTACGCGATCGAGCTGTTCGAGCGCGCCGGACTCGAAGACAATCTGCGCTACGCCCGTCACCACCGCGATGTGGTGGCGCGTTTCGGCCGCTTTCCCCATCGCAACGCCGGGCTCGGCCGGGACAGCACCGCGGAGGAGATCGAGTACCTGAAGAAGGCGCGCTGGCAATGACCCTGCCGCTGCCGCTGCAACGCCTGTTCGATTTCGTCTGGCGCGACGATCTGGAACTGTTGCGCGGCTGGCGGCGCCAGCTGATCGTTCTGCTGCGCATCCTGATGCTGGTGGGGCGCGACCTGGCCCGCGGCATGATCACCCTGCGCGCGATGAGCCTGGTGTATACCACGCTGCTGTCCTTCGTGCCCCTGCTGGCGGTCAGCTTCTCGGTGCTCAAGGGTTTTGGCGTGCATAACCAGGTCGAGCCCTTCCTGCTCGAACTGCTGCGTCCGCTGGGCGACAAGGGAGCGGAAATCGCCGCCCGTATCGTCGGCTTTGTCGAGAAGGTCAACATCCGCGTACTCGGCGCTCTGGGCGTTGCGCTGCTGCTGGTCACGGTGATCTCGCTGATCCACAAGATCGAGGCCGCGTTCAACTATACCTGGCGCATACACGGCACGCGGCGTCTGAGTCAGCGTTTCAGCAACTACCTCAGCGTGCTGCTGGTGGGGCCGGTACTGGTGTTTGCCGCGCTGGCGCTGACCGCCTCGCTGAAATCCCAGGCGGTGCAAAGCCTGCCCTGGCTCAGCGAGGGCCTGTGGCTGATGGGCGTGGTGTTGCAGTATGCGATGATCATCGCCGCCTTCACCTTCGTCTACCTGCTGGTGCCGAACACGAGGGTGCATTTCCGTTCGGCGCTCTACGGCGCGGTGATCGCGGGCCTCAGCTGGCGCGCGGCCGGCCTGCTGTTTGCCGGGTTCGCCGCCCGCTCGACCAGCTACACGGCCATCTACTCGAGCTTTGCAATCCTGCTGCTGTTCATGATCTGGCTGTTCGTCGGCTGGCTGATCCTGCTGGTGGGCGCGAGTATCGCCTATTACCACCAGCACCCGGAGCAGCTGCGCTGGGAAGAGGAGATGAACGAACCCCCGCCGCGCCTGCGCGAGGCGCTGATGCTGCAGTTGATGCGCCGGGTGGTGCTGGCCTTCGAGCGCGGCGAAGCGGAGCTGGCCAGCGAGGATGCCCTGATTCAACGCCTCGGCATCGGTCGCGAGCTGTTGCACAAGCTGTTGAGCGAACTGCAGCAGGGAGGCCTGATCCTGCGTTCCGAGAAGGGTTGCTGGCTGCCGTCCCGGGATGCGGCCGGCATCCCGTTGCTGGAGGTCCTGCGCGTCGCCCGGGAAGGGCCGGATCATGCTATGCTGACGCGCTATGCCGCCGACGAGACCGTGACGACCCTGCAGCAAGACTGGGATTCCTGCATCGAGGAGCGGCTTCAAGGCATGACCCTGAAAGAATGGATTGAAAGACCATGAAAATCGTTTCCTTCAACGTCAACAGCCTGCGCGTACGCATGCACCAGCTGCAGGCGGTCATCGACAAGCACGATCCGCTGTTCATCGGCTTGCAGGAAACCAAGGTGCAGGACCACGAGTTCCCCGAGGCCGCGTTGCGCGAGATGGGCTATCAAGCCCTGTACATGGGGCAGAAGACTCACTACGGAGTGGCCCTGTTGTCGCGTCTGCCCTGTGCCGAACCCCAATACGGCTTTCCCGACGATGGCGAGGATTCGCAGAAGCGTTTCATCGGAGGTCGCTATGCGGTCGACGGGGAGGACTGGTTCATCTACAACGGCTATTTTCCCCAGGGCGAGTCCCGCGATCACCCGGTCAAGTTTCCGGCCAAGCGCAAGTTCTACCAGGATCTGATTGCCTTCCTGCGCCAGCGCCATGGCCCCGGCGACCGCGTCGTGATCATGGGCGACTACAACATTGCCCCGGACGACAAGGACATCGGCATCGGCGAGGACAACCGCAAGCGCTGGCTGCGCACGGGCAAGACCAGCTTCCTGCCCGAGGAACGGGAATGGTTCAACGAGTTGCTGTCGCTGGGTTATCACGACGGCTTTCGCCTGGTGCATCCGGACGAGGATCAGCTCTTCAGCTGGTTCGATTACCGCAGTCGCGGTTTCGAGCGGGATCCGAAGCGCGGGCTGCGCATCGATCACCTGCTGGTCAGCGATGCGCTCAAGCCGCGCGTGATCGATGCCGGCATCGACTACGATATCCGCGCGATGGAAAAGCCCTCTGATCACGCGCCGGTGTGGATCGAACTGTCATGATCAAGAAGCCCGACCCCTGCAGCCATCTGTTTCCGGTCGAGCACAACCAGACCGTGTGCACCGAATGCCCGGTACGCCGCCTGGCCCTGTTCCACGGCGTCGAGGAGAAGGATCTGGCCTGGACCCAGTCCTACCGCAGCAGCCAGTACAAGGTAGCGCCGCGCAAGGAGATCTACCGCGAGGGGCGGACCAGCGATTTCATGTTTACGCTGTATCATGGTTGGGTGGCCTTCTACAAGACCCTGGGCAACGGCAAGCGCCAGATCCTGCGCGTCGCCCTGCCCGGCGACATGCTCGGATTCCAGGCCAACCTCAACGCGGTCATGACCCATTCCGCGGTGGCGCTGACCGAGGCCGTGCTCTGTGCCTTTCCGCGCAAGGACATGCCGGAACTGCTGCGCAACAATCTCAGCGTCGCCAAGCGGCTGACCGAGCTCAACGCCCGCGACATGAACATCTGCCAGACGCGGCTCGTCACCATCGGCCAGCAATCGGCCATCGAGCGCATCGCCTTCTTCTGCACCGAGCTGTTTCATCGAGTGCGCAGCATCTACCAGCAGCCGGAGGCGATGGAGGTCTTCTTTCCCTTGTCCCAGGAGGACATAGGCGATGCTACCGGCCTGACCAAGATTCACGTCAACCGCACCCTCAAGGCCCTGCGCGAACAGGGCTTGATGGAGATCTCCTCGCGCACGCTGAAGATCCATGATCTCAAAGCGCTGGAAGAACTCGGCGGTTTCGAGCCTTCGCTGATACAGACCTACAGCCTCTATTGACATGGGAAAAAGCGAGATGCCAACACCCGACCAGGCCCTGCCCGGACGCGATCAGCCGATGCCACTGTCCGGCGTGCATCATGTGCACGGACGCTCGATCCTGCCCCCTTTTCCGGAAGGTTGCGAGGAAGTGCTGTTCGGCATGGGCTGCTTCTGGGGCGCCGAGCGCAAGTTCTGGGGGCTGGAAGGCGTCGAGACCACGGCCGTGGGCTATGCCGGTGGCTATACACCGAATCCGACCTACGAGGAGGTCTGCAGCGGGCGCACCGGCCACAACGAGGTGGTGCGGGTGGTCTATCGTCCCGATGTCGTTTCCTTCGACGAGTTGCTGAAGGTTTTCTGGGAGTCCCACGATCCCACCCAGGGCATGCGCCAGGGCAATGATCGCGGTACCCAGTATCGCAGCGGTATCTATGTTACCAGCAATGCACAACAGGCCGCTGCCGAGGCTTCCCGCGAGCGTTACCAGCAGGCCCTGGCCGAGCGGGGCTATCCGCCCATCACCACCGAGATCCGACGCGATCTGCCCTTCTACTACGCCGAGGAATACCACCAGCAGTACCTGTCGAAGAATCCCAACGGCTACTGCGGACTGGGCGGCACCGGGGTGAGCTGTGGCTGAGCGGTCGCATCCGGCCGGCTGAATCGGCGATGGAGCTGCTGCCCGACTCTGCCCCCGATCTGCTGCGCAATCTGTACTGGATCACGCTGCTGGCGGTGGTCGTGTCCTCGGCCTCCGGCGTGCTCAAGGCCGGGGAACAGCGTTTCGACCTGTTCGGGGTCATTATCATCGCCATTGCCACCGGGCTCGGGGGCGGTTCCCTGCGCGACATGCTGCTGGACCGGCCGGTGTTCTGGATCCACGACCAGGTGTTCTTTATCGCCTCGATCGCCAGCGCTTTGCTGATCTTCGTCGCCGCGCGCCTGTTTCATCTGCCTCGCCGCTTCTTTCTGGTCGCCGACGCGGCCGGTCTCGCCACCTTTGGCGTTGCCGGTACGCTGGCCTCGCTGATGGTTGGCGCACCCTGGCTGGTGGCCAGTTTCATGGGCGTCATGACCGGCACCATGGGTGGCGTTTTCCGCGATGTGCTGTGCAATGTACCGCCGGTGGTGTTCCACAGCCCGCTCTATGCCACCGTGTGCTGGACCGGGTCGCTCCTGTTCATCGGCATGCTGCAGATGCAGCTGGATCTGACCTGGGCGGCGGTGCTGGCGGGCCTGGTCATTTTTCTGTCGCGGCTGTTCGCGATCGTTTACGATATCAGTCTGCCCCGTTTTCGCTTCAAGGACTGATGCAGATCAAGCCCTCGTGGCTAATGCCGTTGCTGGTTGATCTGGATTAACCGGCAAGCCTGCAACAACAGCCCCGGTTGCGGTATAAAGACCGGTTTCAACACCCACCTGGAGAGCAAGTCATGTCGGTACCGTTCGTGCAGAAGGAGCTGGTGGTCCAGCTGGATTCGGGAGACTGGAGCATCGGCGAGATCGGACCCGAGGAAGAGATCCTCGGCCCGGTGGACTACGGCTGGAAACGCTACCAGCAGGATCCGGAGGTGCTGACCTTCGGCGAGGGGCTGTTGGCCAGCAGTGCGATTCCCGGTTCGCGGCGGCTGGTGTTCTGCGGCCATTCTCCGCAGTGGGACAGTTTCTATATCTCTTCGATGGGCGGTGCGGCCTATACTTTCCAGCATCTGGGTGTCAACTTCGTCAGTCTGCACGGCAAGGCGGAGGAGCCGAGCATCCTGGTACTCAACCACGACGGCGAGAATCTGTCGTTGCGGCTCGAACCCATGCCGGATTACCGGAAGATCTGGAAAGGCTATGAAGCCCCCTCCGGCGAGCAGAAGATCGGCATCTACGCCCTGCAACAGGCGATCTTCGATCGCTGGGCCGAGGAGTACGACCCGAAGCGCGTGCGCGCCTTCGTGGTCGGGCCGGCGGCGGAAGTCACCCAGGAGGGCACGATCGGTTCCAACACGGTGAAGAAGGGCGAGTTCACGGCCGTGGTGGACTGGTGCGGCCGCGGCGGTCTCGGCAGCCAGCTGTTGCAGCGGCACAATATCCTCGGCTGCCTGTTCGGCGGCGACTGGGTCGATCCGCACAAGCCGAAGCCGGCGGATACGGATGTCTATTTCATCGAGCACTTCGGTGAAAAGGGGGTCAAGGTGGATCGCATGGCCA
>WGBK01000136.1 GCA_015494335.1 Gammaproteobacteria bacterium
CAAATAGATTCTGGTTCTTTTCCCTTCGGCAACTATTGCCATAAGACGGGTTCCCAAACGTCCTTCCTTGCCTTCCGATTTAATGTATTTTGGCTGTATTGGGCTACCAGAGAGAATACAGCGGAAGTTAGCACCGCGAGATAGTTTTGTTCCATTTTTTGCATTGGCCGGAGGCTTGCCTATTCGCACCTCAAACTGATAATTGTCTCCTTTAACAACGGGCTCCACCCAGGCCTCCTTTCCCTTCTTGCTGGAAAGGACAAAGCTAGAGATTAGCGGTACATCCACATGGGAGAAGGCCGGATTGGGGCTCTTGACCGTGCGCGCCCAGATCCAGGCAATGACTGTAAGCTCCTGCCCTTCATATGGTTTGAGATCGGGCCGCTCGGCGACCATCTTGGGTGTAATCTTGATTTTGGGATAGAGATGACCGATACGTTTTCTCGCCTGTTCGTGCATCCAATATCCGTACCGGCGAATATCCTCGGCTAAACCGTTCACACCGGACCAGTCATCCATTAGTTTTTTCTGTTTCTCGCCCTTAGGAACTGGTCCTACCGGTGCACGCCCAGCGAATTTTGGTGGAATCTCGATCATAGCCTTATTGATCATCACCGCTACCGGGTTGAGGTCAGAGGCATAGGACTCCATACCCAGCCTCTGTGCCTCCAGCGGAATGGCGCCGCCACCGGCGAATGGATCGTGTAAGGCAGGGAGCTTGTCAGGGTTGAACAGCTCAGATGCTTGTGGGTGGTTACGGTTAAGATGGCAGACCTCGCGCCAGCTTTCCCAAATTGCCTTACGGGCACGATTCAGCACTTCTTCGTTATTAGTGTTCTCCCATTTGACCAATTCCCGGATGATGTCAAAGAGCTGCTCGCGCTTGCGCTCTGCTTCTTTCTTGTTGACGCCGTACCCGATTTCTCGCTGGTAGCCGGGGTCGTTGACCATCTGAGCAAAAAGTACGGCCCGTGCGGCGGCTAAAGGCCGCCGCGCCCACCAAAGGTGGATACCGCGCGGATGGGCACCGATCCCCGGCATTTTTTCATGTGCGCATGCTGCGTTGATGTCGTCGAGCGGCAGTGCGACTTCGATGAGTTTTTTAGGAGATTTGACATTCATGTTTATATATTCTCTTGGGGTGATGTTCTGATATCAGGCGTACCAAATTGGGAAAAACCCGTGAAATCTGGATAAATTGTCGAGTGCTTATAACCAAACTGTTTCTGCAACCGTTCACGGATTTCCTGTTTGGCATTGGCTCGGATGCGGAATGTGTACACTGCGTCTTGTGAAACACCACCGCGTTGCACATCCAACTTGTGTGGTCGCAGGGAGACCGAGATCGCGGCCCTTACTTCGTCAATTTTCCAATATCCTTTTCCCTCGGGTCCTTTAGGCCATTGATTGGGCCCTTCAGGACCTGTACTCAAAGGAACTCCCCCGAAAATAAATCCACCATTTTGCGCTGCAATCCGGCTATCAAAATGAGGAGGCTTCCATGCAAACACTTTTGCGCACCATGTCTTATATGCATCCCTTTCATTTTTACTTGCGTTTTTATCAGGGTCGCCAATCCATGGGCGTTTATATGCATCCTCCCATTCTCTGTAATCTTGGGATTCGTTAATTAGCCTGTTGGTAACATCTATTGCAAACAATCTTGCGTCAATGTTTTCGTACACTGGTTCGCCATTCTCCCTCTTGGGCTCAACGGCAAACCAGACGCCGATCCATGGGTTGAACGTAACGTCGATCATTCGCGTAGGGGCGCCGTAATGTTGGAGGGCCGCCAGTTGGTTTAGAATTGACAGCCTTCCCAGGGAGGGAGACATGTGTAAGCCCCATCTATGTACTTCTGCTAAAATAGCGCCTTCCTTCTTATATAGATCTCGCTCGTCCAGAAGGTCTCCTTTGGTCCACAGCAATCTCCTGTATAGAGAACTATGGAGCGGCCACGAAGCGTTGATTTGTCCTCTCCATGCAAAAAGCTTATTTTTGCTATTCCATTTTCTGAAAACCTTATTAATACAATCAACTAGCTCATCATAACTACTGATGGTGGTTTCGTAAGGCCCCCAGAAGCTTTCAATGTCCATATCTGTCATAAGCTTTCCTCCGGGGAGACAGCCTTGGACAACAATTTTCTCAGATCGAGATTCTTGCTGGCTTCTGCCCAATCCGGTTCTTGGTTGAACGGCTGCTTGATGTAATAAGGTCCTTCGTATCCATCACCGTCCACGATCACAACGGCCAGGATGAACTTGTCCGCTTGGTTGAAGGCATAGAGGATCTCGTTGCGGCTGATGGTGATGGTGGTCTGGCCCTTGGCGCGCCCCTTGACCTCGATGTGGCGGTCGGGCTTGATGGAGCCGTCCGGGTTGGGCTTGGGTCGGGCGGTAATGTCCCAGCCGCATTTCTCGGCGGAGACGTCCCAGACCTCCTGCCCAAAGCTGCGCTCTACCTTCATAACCGCCTGCATGGCGACTTGCTCGATGCGGGAGCGTGCCTCGGCATCGGCAGTGAAGATCGCCTCACCCTTGCGGCTTGCCAGCAGGCCCTGCGGGATGACCAGTGCGCCGCCGATGACCACGGGGGTACTTGACACCACGTTCTTCATTGCCTCCAGTTCCCGCTTGCGCTGGGCCAGCCGCTCAGTGAGTTCGTCCACCCGGCGGCGGGCCATTTCCGGCTGCATGCGGGGCTGCCTGCCGGCTCGGACCTCTTCGCTGAGCTTGATGTAGCGTTCGGACCAGTAGTTGATCTCCTTGACCAGGCGGTCGTTGACTGCCGCCAGAATCTTGTTGGCCTGGCGTTCCCGACGGGACTTCACCTCCTGGTAGTGCTCCGGCACCAGTTTCTGGCTGGCATAGTGCAGGGCCAGGCCTTCCAGGTTTTGCCTGACCCACGGCGAGTCCAGGACATCCGCGATCAGGGTTTTGTCCGCATCACTGATCGGTTGCAGATCGAGGTGAGGTGCCCAGCCAGCAAAGGTCGCATTGCCGTGTTGGTCGATGGCCACGAACTGAAGGCGGCGTGACACGGTGCGAGGGTTGTCTGCGCTGCTCTCACGCACCTCGTGGTCGATCATGAAGAGGATACGTGGCTCGGTCCCGTCGTCGTTGGGGTCGACCAGAACGGCGCCCTGTTTTAGCTTGGCGCGGTGGGCCGAGAGGATCAGGTCGGTGGTGGCATTCATCAGGGGGTGGGCCGGGTGGACCAGGTCGGCCATGGGTTTGCCGTGGATGCGGACCTTGTCCTTCTCGAAGCAGATTCGCTCATATTTCTTCAGCACCGGGGTGCGGGTCTCGCCGATGACCCGGTCGCGTTCCCGGATGGCGGCCGGCACGTGCCGGATCTCGAACCGGCCCGGCTCACGTGGGCGCATTTCGCCGCCCAGCGTCTGGAAGGCCTCGGTGAAGAAGGCACGGATGAAATAGGGCTGCAGTTTGCGCGCCTCGGCCTTTTCCATCTCCTCCTTGACGTGGTAGAGGTCCTCCAGCGTCATGTGCTGGTCCACCAGAGCGTTGCGGCGGATGATCTCCTTCAGGTGCTCGGTATCCAGGGCGCCCTCGATCTTCTTCTCCAGTCGGGCCTTGACCTCCGGCGACTCGCCATAGCGGATGGCCTCGATGAGCAGGTCCTTGAGCGAGACGCCCTCAAAGGCCTCGCCCAGGATGTCAAATACCTTGCCGCCGAGCGCCTGCTTTTCCACCTCCAGCTTCTCGAACAGCTTCTGGAAAACATCACCCTCGCGGGTGCCCCTGGCCACCAAGTTCCAGAGGTGGCAAACCTCGGTCTGGCCAATGCGGTGGATGCGCCCGAAACGCTGTTCCAGGCGATTGGGGTTCCAGGGCAGGTCGTAATTGACCATCAGGTTGGCGTTTTGCAGGTTGACGCCTTCGCCGGCGGCGTCGGTGGCGACCAGCACCAGCACATCGGGGTTGTTGCGGAACTCTTCCTGCGCCTTGCGGCGATCGTCGCGATTGGTGCCCCCGTGGATAGTGATGACGGCATCGGGGTTGCCGAGCATGCCGGCGATACGGCCCTTCAGATAGTGGAGGGTGTCTTTGTGCTCGGTGAAGATGATGAGCTTGCGGCGGCTGCCCGAGGCGGTGTACATCTCCGCGCGATCCTGCAAGAGGTGGGAGAGTTCCTCCCACTTCTTGTCTTGGCCCGACTGCACCACGTTGAGGGCCTGTTGCTCCAGGTCCTTGAGGATTTCAATCTCCGCCTGGAGTTCGGGGACGGTCTCGGCTGCCGTGGCCTGGTCGAGGACCTGGTCGGCGTAGGCTTCGTATTCTTCCGGGGTCAGCTCGTCTTCCAGCTCGTCGAAATTCTCGGGCAGATCGATGGGCTTCTTGACGACATATTCGCCCAGGGTTTCCGCCACGCCATCCTGGCGGAGCTTCTCACCACGGGCGACCAGCTTCATCTCCTCCAGTCGTGATTCCAGGCGCTTGTGGCGCCGTTTGAGCGACTGATAGATGGCTTCCGGACTGGAGGCAAGGCGGCGCTGGAGCTGGGTGAGCGCGAAGCCGACGGTATTCTTCTTCTTGCCGCTAAGCCTGTCGGCGCGGTTCATTTCGTTGCGCACGTAATCGGTCACCGCCACGTAGAGAGCCGCCTCCAGGTCGGAGAGTTCGTAGTTGGCGGTGTAGGCCCGGCGCTCCGGGAACAGCGGGGTGCCGTCGAACTTGAGCAGTTCTTCCTTGACCATGCGCCGCATCATGTCGGAGACATCGACCTTGTGGGCGCCTTCGCGGAACTTGCCGTAGAAGCGATCCGTGTCGAGCAGGGAAAGCCAGATCTGGAAATCTGCCTCCTTGCCGTTGTGCGGCGTGGCGGTCATCAGCAGGAAGTGGCGGGTGATGGACCCCAGCAGCTCGCCGAGCTGGAAGCGCTTGGTCTTGTTGACCTTGTTGCCGAAGTAGTTGGCAGATAGCTTGTGGGCCTCGTCGACGACGATCAGGTCCCACTCAGTGGCCTTGAGCTTGTCCTGGTAATCCTCATTGCGCGAGAGCTGATCCAGCCGGGCGATGACCAGATCCTGCTCGTCGAACCAGTTTCCGGAGGCGCACTGTTCCTGTTTCTCGCGGCTGAAGATCTCGAACTGGATGCCGAACTTTTCCAGCATCTCGTCCTGCCACTGTTCGGTCAGGGCACCGGGTGCCACGATCAGGATGCGCTTGGCGTCGGCGCGCATCAGCAGTTCACGGATCAGGAGGCCGGCCATGATGGTCTTGCCGGCACCGGGGTCATCCGCCAGCACGAAGCGCAGAGGCTGTTTAGGCAGCATGGCCTCATACACGGCCGAGATCTGGTGGGGGAGCGGCTCCACATTCGCGGTGTGGACCGCCATCATGGGGTCGAAGAGGTGGGCCAGGCGAATCCGCAGGGCCTCCAGCCCCAGCTTGAAGTCGGCACCGTCTGCGTCGAAGGCCCAGGGACGGCCGTTCTCGGCCAGCTCCAGGCGGGCTTCGTCCGAGCGGAAGAGCATCTGTTCGCCCAAACGCCCCTGGTTGTCCTTGTAATAGACGGTGACGGCGTTGTCGCCCACGGGTTCGGTTTGCACGACCCGCACGATCTCATCGGGCAGGATGCCGCGAATCTGGGCGTCTTTCTTGATGTCTTCGAGTTTGAGCATTTGCGTCCCTGCCTACTCTTCTTCGTCCTTGTGATAACCTGGCGCAATGACCAGATTCTCCACATCATAGAGCGCCTGGCGGTTCTTGAGCCAGAGGTGGTATTC
>WGBK01000137.1 GCA_015494335.1 Gammaproteobacteria bacterium
GTGGCGCCGGCCGAGTGTTCGGCCAACCTGTCACGCATGGACGGGGTGCGCTTCGGCTACCGCTGCGAGGATCCCAGGGACCTGGAGGACCTCTACAAGCGTTCGCGGGGGGAGGGCTTCGGGCCCGAGGTCAAGCGGCGCATCATGATCGGCACCTACGCCCTCTCGGCCGGCTACTACGACGCCTACTATCTCAAGGCCCAGCAGGTGCGCAAGCTGATCGCCGAGGACTTCCGCAAGGCCTTCGAACAGGTGGACGTGATCGCCGGTCCCACCTCGCCCGGCACGGCCTTCCGCCTGGGCGAGAAGCTGGACGACCCCGTCACCATGTATCTGTCGGACATCTACACCATCGCGGTGAACCTGGCCGGCCTGCCCGGCATGTCCATCCCCGCGGGCTTCGCGGACGGGTTGCCCGTGGGTCTGCAGCTGATCGGCAACTATTTCGACGAGGCGCGGCTGCTCAACGTCGCCCACCGCTACCAGCAGGTCACCGACTGGCACACCCGCACCCCCGAGGGGTTCGAATAAAGAGTAGAGTATCTGGAGTTCATATGGATTGGGAAGCAGTCATCGGGCTGGAGATCCATGCCCAACTGGCCACCAGGAGCAAGCTCTTCTCCGGCGCCTCCACGGCCTATGGGGCGCCGCCCAACACCCAGGCCTGCGCCGTGGACCTGGGGCTGCCCGGGGTGCTGCCGGTGCTCAACCGCGGGGCGGTGCTGATGGCGATCAAGTTCGCCGCCGCCATCGACGCCGAGCTGGGCCGGCGCTCCGTGTTCGCGCGCAAGAACTATTTCTACCCGGACCTGCCCAAGGGCTACCAGATCAGCCAGTTCGAGCTGCCCATCGTCGGCCGCGGTCAGGTTGTCATCACCCTCGAGGACGGCAGCAGCCGCATCGTCGGCGTGACCCGCGCCCATCTCGAGGAAGACGCCGGCAAGTCCCTGCACGACCAGTTCCCGGACAGCACCGGCATCGACCTCAACCGCGCCGGCACGCCGTTGCTGGAGATCGTTTCCGAACCGGACATGCGCTCGGCCCGGGAAGCCGTGGCCTACGCGCGCAAGATCCATTCGCTGGTGCAGTATCTCGGCATCTGCGACGGCAACATGCAGGAAGGCTCCTTCCGCTGCGACGCCAATGTGTCGGTGCGCCCGCAGGGCGAGAGCGAACTGGGCACGCGCACCGAGCTGAAGAACATCAACTCCTTCCGCTTCCTCGAGCGCGCGATCAACCACGAGGTGGAGCGCCAGATCGAGATCCTCGAGGACGGCGGCCGCATCGTGCAGGAAACCCGCCTCTACGACGCCGATCGCGACGAAACCCGCTCCATGCGCAGCAAGGAAGAGGCCAACGACTATCGCTACTTCCCCGATCCCGACCTGCTGCCGGTGCGCATCGACGACGAGCGCATCGAGCGCATGCGCGCGACCCTGCCGGAGCTGCCGGAACAGAAGCGCCGGCGCTACATCGAGGAGCTGGGGCTGTCCGACTACAACGCCGAGCTGCTCTCCGCCAGCCGCGACATCGCCGACTACTTCGAGGCCGCGCTGGCAGAGGCAGAGGATCTTTCGGTGCAACTCGCCAACTGGATCCTCGGCGATGTGACCGGGGCGCTCAACAAGTCCGATCTCGGCTTTGCCGATTGTCCGGTGCGCCCGACCCAGCTCGCCGGACTGCTGCAACGCATTGCCGACGAAACCATCTCTGGCAAGATCGCCAAGACCGTGTTCGAGGCGATGTGGAACGGCGAGGGCGATGCCGACGCCATCATCGAGGCCCGGGGCCTCAAGCAGATCACCGACAGCGGCGCCATCGAGGCCCTGATCGACGAGGTTATCGCCGCCAACCCGGCCCAGGTCGAGCAGTTCCGCGCCGGCAAGGAAAAGGTCCTCGGCTTCTTCGTCGGCCAGGTGATGAAACAGACCCAGGGCAAGGCCAACCCCGGCCAGGTCAACCAGCTGTTGCGCGAGAAACTCAAGGGTTGACCGCCATGTCCGCGACCCCAGGCCAGGATTCCGCCGCCGACCCGAACGCCCGCGAACGCGACCAGGTTCTGCGCTTCGTCATCGAGGGCACGCCGATTCGCGGCCAGTGGGTCAGCCTGGACGCCAGCTGGCGCAAGTGCAGCGAAAACAGCGAGGCCGATCCCCGGGCCCGGCAGATGCTCGGCGAGGCACTGGCCGCGGTGACCCTGCTGGCGCAGAGCCTGAAGATCGACGGCGGCCAGATCACCCTGCAGATCCGCGGCCAGGGGCCGGTGCACCTGCTGGTGGCCCAGGCCACCCGGGAACGCAGCCTGCGCGGACTGGTGCGCCAGTCGGCCGAGCTCCCGGCCGGCGATGTCGACCTGGAACGCCTGTTCGGCGCCACCCAGATCGTGCTGACCATCGACCAGGGCCAGGGCGAGCCGCACCAGGGCATCGTGCCGCTGAAGGGTCGCCGCATCAGCGACGCCCTGCAGCACTACTTCGAGACCTCCGAACAGTTACCGACGCGCCTGTGGCTGGCCGTCGACGACCACAGCGCCGCCGGCCTGCTGCTGCAGCGGCTGCCCGGCGAGCTGGAGGACGAGGACGCCTGGAATCGCATCGGCAAGCTGGCCGATACGGTCACCGACGAGGAACTACTGCGCCTGCCGGCCATGACCCTGCTGCACCGGCTGTTCCACGAGGAGGACCTGCGCCTGTTCGACGCCGAACCCCTGCGCTTCAACTGCGGCTGCTCGCGCGAGCGCATCG
>WGBK01000138.1 GCA_015494335.1 Gammaproteobacteria bacterium
AGGTCACGGCAGGCTGGGTCATGTGCAGGGATTCCGCGGCCTTGGTGAAACTCAGCTGCTTGGCTACGGCATGGAACACCTTCAGACGTCGGTCGCTCATGACAGAGCCACTCCATAAATAATGAGCTTGGTAGTATACAGCGATTTTATGGCGACAAGAAATCTTCCGAAAGGGATAGATCGTCCTTATGACCGCATCAGAACCGCTGCAGCCCGGCGTCAAAACGGGCTGCAGCGGAACGAGCGGGTCAGGCCGCCGCTTCCTGCTCCTCGATCACTTCCAGCTTGTGCTTGTTGAGCATGTAGTAGAGCACCGGAATGATCACCAGGGTCAGCAGGGTCGAAACGAAGATACCGAAGATCAGCGAGATGGCGAGGCCGCGGAAGATCGGGTCGTCGACGATGAAGAAGGCACCAAGCATCGCCGCCAGTCCGGTCAGAACGATCGGCTTGGCGCGCACCGCGGCCGAGGTCACCACCGCTTCGGCAAAGGAAACCCCGGCAATCAGCTGCTCGTTGATGAAATCCACCAGCAGGATCGAGTTGCGCACGATGATACCGGCCAGCGCGATCATGCCGATCATCGAAGTGGCGGTGAACTTGGCATCGAGCAGGGCATGGCCCGGCATCACGCCGATGATGGTCAGCGGGATCGGCGCCATGATCACCAGCGGCACCAGGTAGGAGCGGAACTGGGCCACCACCAGCAGGTAGATCAGGATCAGGCCGATGGAATAGGCAATGCCCATGTCACGGAAGGTCTCGTAGGTGACCTGCCACTCGCCGTCCCACTTCATGCTGTAGCGATAGGGATTCTCCGGTTGCTGGATGAAGTACTGCTGCAGGCCGGGGTATTTCTGCTCCAGTTCGTCGACCATCTCGAACATGCCGTAGAGCGGGCTGTCCAGTTCGCCGGCCATGTCGCCGGTGACGAACACCACCGGCAGCAGGTCCTTGTGGTAGACGACCTTCTCGATCTCGGTCTCCACCACTTCGACCAGTTCGGACAGCGCGATCTGGCCGCCCGTGGAGGTGCGCAGCTTCAAGGACAGGCTGTCGTAGAGATCCTCGCGCTTGTCCGAGGGCAGGATCAGCCGGATCGGCGTCGCAAACTTGACGTTGTTGCCGTGGATGTAGCTGATGTCCTCGCCTTCCAGCGCGGTCTTTACCGCCGCGGCGATCTGCTGCTGGCTGACGCCGAACAACGCGGCCTTCTGCCGGTCCACCTTCAGCAGGTAGCGCTTGGCCGAGTACTCCACCGAGTCGTCGATATCGACGATATCCGGCGTCTGCTCGAAGACCTCACGAATCTTCTTCGCTTCGCGGATCTGGCCCGGATAATCCAGGCCATAGACCTCGGCCACCAGCGGCGCCATCACCGGCGGACCCGGCGGCACCTCGGCCAGCTTCACATTGGCACCAAAGGGCCTGGCGATGCGCTGCAGCTCATCGCGCACCGAAAGGGCGATCTCGTGACTCTTGCGCTCACGATGATGCTTGTCCACCAGGTTGACCTGAATGTCGCCGACGGAGCCGCCCTCGCGCAGATAGTACTGCCGCACCAGACCGTTGAAGTTGATCGGCGAGGCCGCGCCGACATAGGCCTGGTAGTTGGACACCTCGGGCACCGTGGCCAGGTACTCGCCCAGTTCGTTGACCACGCGGGCGGTCTTCTCCAGTGCCGTGCCCTCGGGCATGTCGACGATCACCTGGAACTCCGACTTGTTGTCGAAGGGCAGCATCTTCAGCACTACCTGGTTGGTAACCACCAGGCCGATCGAGGCCAGAAGCAGCAGCGCCACGCCAAGGTTCAGCAACAGGAAGTTGCGACCCTGGCGACGCCCGCGCACGAAGGGCGCCATCAACCAGTTGAACAGGCGATAGAGTTTGCCGGTACGCATTTCGTCCATGGAATGGTGTTCCGCCTGCATCTGCTTCTCGCGCGATCGCAGCACCTTGTAGCTGAGCCAGGGCGTGAAGATGAAGGCCACCAGCAGCGAGATCACCATGCCCATGCTGGCATTGATCGGGATCGGGCTCATGTAGGGCCCCATCAGGCCGGTGACGAAGGCCATCGGCAACAGCGCCGCGATGACCGTGAAGGTGGCCAGGATGGTCGGGCCGCCGACCTCG
The DNA here is from genome assembly GCA_015494335.1 of Gammaproteobacteria bacterium. GTDB lineage: Bacteria > Pseudomonadota > Gammaproteobacteria > S144-22. The sequence goes on from WGBK01000138.1 coordinate 2,134, forward strand.
TCCACGGCGCGCGGAATGGCCTGGCTCAGTGATTTCCCACCCAGCGACATGTGACGATGGATGTTCTCCACCACCACGATGGCGTCATCGACCAGGATACCGATGGAGAAGATCAGCGCGAACAGCGACACCCGGTTGAGGGTAAAGCCCCAGGCCCAGGAGGCGAACAGCGTAATCAGCAGGGTGATGCCGATGGCCAGTCCGACGATGAAGGCCTCGCGCAATCCCAGCGCAACGGCTACCAGCAGGATCACCACGGTGGTGGCGAAGATCAGCTTGAAGATCAGGGTGTTGGCCTTGTTGCTCGCGGTCTCTCCGTAGTTGCGGGTAATCGAGATCTTCACACCGTCGGGAATGAAGGTACCCTTGAGCTGCTCGAAACGGTCGATCACGCGCTTGGCAATGACCACGGCGTTGGTGCCGGGTTTCTTGGCCACGGCAATGGTCACCGCCGGACGGATGCCATCCACGCTCTGGATGCCGTCCGTGGTGGCTCCGGCGCCAGTACCGTACCAGACGTATTGGTCGGGCTGGGCCGGGCCATCCTTGATGGTGGCGATGTCGCGCAGGTACACCGGGCTGCCCTCGAACACGCCCACCACCAGGTCGCCGACCTCGTCACTGGTGGTCATGAAGATGCCGGCCTGCACCGAGATCTCCTCGTTGTGACGCACCAGCTTGCCGGCCTCCTGCGAGGCATTGCCCTGGGTCAGGGCACGCCGGATCGCGTCCAGATCCAGCTGGTAACCGGCGATCTTCTGCGGATCCAGTTCCACCCGTACCACGCGCTGGGCGCCACCGATGGTATAGATGTCTCGGGTGCCGGGCACGCGCTTGAGTTCCGCCTCGATGGCGTGAGCCACTTGCAACAACTCCCAGGCGCCGCGGTTCTCGTCCTCGGACCACAGGGTCAGCGCCACGATCGGCACGTCATCGATCCCCTTCGGCTTGATGATCGGCTGCCCTACGCCGAGATTCATCGGCAGCCAGTCGAGATTGGAGAAGATCTTCGAATACAGCCTCACGATCGCATCGGTACGATCCTCGCCGACCTTGAACTGCACGGTCAGCACCGACATGCCGGGGCGCGACACCGAATAGACATGCTTGATGCCGGAGATCTCGGACAGCACCTGCTCCGCCGGCGAGCTGACCAGTTGCTCGACCTCGGACACGGAAGCGCCCGGAAACGGGATGAAGACATTGGCGAAGGTCACGTTGATCTGCGGCTCTTCCTCCTTCGGCGTCACCAGGATCGCGAACAGGCCCAGCAGGATGCCGACCAGGGCCAGCAGTGGCGTGATCTCGGAGAACAGGAACTTCTTCGCCAGCGCACCGGAAAAGCCCAGCGGCGGCTCGTAATCCGGATGATCCGGATGATCGGGCGTCAGTTCGGACATTTCAGCATCACTCCTCTGCCTGTTCCTGCTTGATGATGATCGCGGCCGCAACCGGATCGGTCACCACCAGTTCCCCGGCCTGCAGGCCGGAGATGACCACCACCTCGTTGTCCGCTAGGCGGCGGCCGAGGCGAATGTGCCGGAAATGCAGCTTCTGGCCCTGCAGCACATAGATACCGGTCACCTCGCCACGGAAGGCCACGGCGCTGAAGGGGATCACCACCTCGTCACTGCGCCCGACTTCCATCGCCACCTTCACGAACATGCCAGGCAACAGGTCGTGATCGCCCTCGGGCAGTTCGACGCGCAGCACGAAGCTGTGGCTGCGCGTGTCGGCAAAGGGGAAGAAGGTCATCTTGTCGGAAACGATCTCGCTGTCATCGGTCACCACGATGGCGCGCTTGTGGTTGCGCACGTCGCGAATCAGGCTCTGCGGCACATGGGTCACCACGCGCAGCTTTTCCAGCGAGATGCCCGCCACCAGCGGCGCGCCGACACCCACGGCCTCACCCGGCTCGACATGGCGCTCGACCAGAATACCGCTGTAGGGCGCACGCACGCGGGTATAGCCGAGTTGTTCCCTGGCCTTGGCCACGGCCGCCTCGGCCGACTGCACACGGGCCTTGGCAGACTTCAGGGCTGCGCTGGCCTTGTCGAGGCTGGACTTGGGCACCACCTTGCGCTTGTACACTTCCAGTACCCGATCGTATTCCAGCTTGGCCTCCTGCAAGCGGGCCCGGGCCTCGTTCAGGGCGGCCCTGGCCTGGCGCAGATCGGCCTGCTGCTGGGTATCGTCGATCAGCACCACCAACTCACCCTTGCGCACGAAATCATTGACGTCGAAATACACTTCCTTGACGACGCCCGAGGTCTGCGCCGAGATGGTGCTCTTCTGCGTCGCTTCGACCACGGCCTCGAGCAGGTAGGTGGTCGGAACTTCCTTGAGCTGAGCCGCTTCGGTCTCGATACCACTGAGTGCAGCCAGACCCGGGGCGCTGAACAGGCCCAGCGCCAGGACGAGGAGGTACAGCCGGTTTGCAATCTTCATGATGGTTCCCTGATGGATGGATAAGCGATTTCGATAGCAGCGGTATTATATTAGCTTTTTCTAATATTTAAAGGGGTGATTCCCGATAACCGCGATCTGCTACCGCAGATCGGCAAAACATTTTCCGTACCCGCCGGCAGCGTCTATAATCCAGGACACACAAGCCGCTGCGCCAGTGTAATCCATTCCGATCCCGAGGACATGCTCATGAAACATACCCTGCTCTTGCTGCTGCTGGTCAGCGGACTGGTCCAGGCCGCCGGCATCAAGAAATGGATCGACGAGGAAGGCGTTGTACATTACGGGGATACCCCGCCCCTGCAGGTTCAGGCCGAGCCGGTATCCGTGACCCGACCGCCCAGCAATCCCGGCAAGCCCCTGCCCCGGCTGAATCTCGATCAGGCCGCGGAAAAGGGAGCGACCCAGGGCAGCGCCGGCGCCACCCCGGCCCCGAAGAAGAAATTCAACCCGAAAAAGGATGCCAAGCTGATCTGCGAGCGTGCACAAAAGGATCTTCAGGTCATCAACCGGAGCACCCGCATCCGCCTCAAGCAGGCTGACGGCAACGAACGCTACATGACCAAGGACGAGATCGAACAGCGCCGCAGCAAGACGAAAAAGCTGATCGAGAAATACTGCAAATAAGCCCTGCAGGTATTGCCATGCCCTATCTGTCCGTCACCAGCAATCTACCCCTCGATACCGGTTCGGATCAATTGCGCATGCTCAGTCGCAGCGTTGCCGAGGGACTGGGCAAGCCCGAATCCTATGTCATGGTGGCTCTCGAGCATAACCCGGAGATGCTGTTCGCCGGCAGTGCCGAACCCCTCGCCTACTGCGAACTGAAAAGCCTCGGCCTGCAGGAATCGCAGACCGCCGAGCTGTCCATGCGCATCTGCGACTGCCTCAACAAGCTGTGGGGGCTGGACCCGAAACGGGTCTATATCGAGTTCTCGTCACCGGCCCGCGCCATGTGGGGCTGGGACCGGCGCACCTTCTGAAGCTGCAGCACGAAAAATCGGGATTTTTGGTACAGTCCTGAAGTACAGTTCACCCTCGTTCACAACCATCCGAGATGCCCTGCCCATGAAAACCAGCCGTTTTCATCTCTCCACCCTGAAGGAAACCCCGGCCGACGCCGAGATCGTCAGCCACCAGCTGATGCTGCGCGCCGGCATGATCCGTCGCCTCGCCTCCGGCCTCTATACCTGGCTGCCGCTGGGCCTGCGAGTGCTGCGCAAGGTCGAGAAGATCGTGCGAGAGGAAATGGATCGCGCCGGCGCGCTGGAGCTGCTGATGCCGGCGGTACAGCCCGCCGAACTGTGGCAGGAATCGGGACGCTGGGAACAGTACGGCCCCGAGCTGCTGCGCCTGAAGGACCGCCACGGTCGCGAGTTCTGCATCGGCCCTACCCACGAGGAGGTCATCACCGACCTGTTCCGCCGCGAGGTCAAGAGCTACAAGCAGCTGCCGCTCAACTTCTACCAGATCCAGACCAAGTTCCGCGACGAGATCCGTCCCCGCTTCGGTGTCATGCGCGCACGGGAATTCGTCATGAAGGACGCCTACTCCTTCCACCTCGGCGCGGAATCGCTGCAGCAGACCTATGACGAGATGTACCGCGCCTACAGCCGCATCTTCGACCGCTTCGGCCTCGACTATCGCCCGGTAGTGGCGGACTCCGGTGCCATCGGGGGCAACCAGTCCCACGAATTTCACGTGCTGGCCGACTCCGGCGAGGACGCCATCGCTTTCTCCGACGGCAGCGACTATGCCGCCAACATCGAGAAAGCCGAGGCAATCTGCGAGCAGACCCGGGGTGAACCGAGCCAGGAGATGCAGCCGGTCGATACGCCGAATGTTCACACCATCGACGAGGTCAGCGCCTTGCTCGACATCGAGCCGACCCGGACCCTGAAGACCCTGATCGTTCGCGGCGAGGTGGACGAGGACGGTAACGGCGCCTCCCTGGTGGCCCTGTGCCTGCGCGGAGACCACGAGCTGAATACGGTCAAGGCGGAAAAACTCGATGGCGTGGCTGCCCCGTTGCAGATGGCCGATCCCGCCGAGATACGCGAGGCCGTCGGCTGCGATATCGGTTCCATCGGCCCGGTGGATCTGAAGATTCCGGTGATTGCCGACCGCTGCGCCGCCGCACTGAGCGATTTCGTCTGCGGAGCCAACGAGAACGGCAAGCACCTGAGCGGCGTCAACTGGGGACGCGACCTGCCCGAGCCGGAGGTCGCCGATATCCGCAATGTAGTCGAGGGCGATCCCAGCCCCGACGGCCAGGGACGCCTGCACATCCTGCGCGGCATCGAGGTCGGTCATATCTTCCAGCTTGGCGACAAGTACTCGAAGGCGATGAAGGCCGAGGTGCTCGACGAGAACGGCAAGGCGCAGATCGTGACCATGGGCTGTTACGGCATCGGTGTTTCCCGCGTCGTGGCTGCCGCCATCGAGCAGAACAACGACGACAAGGGCATCCTCTGGCCGCAGGCACTGGCGCCCTTCGAGCTGGCGATCTGCCCGATCAACTACCACAAGTCCGAGGCCGTGAAGCAGGCTGCCGACGAATTCCACGACTGGTGCCTGGCGCAGGGTATCGACGCATTGCTGGACGACCGGCCGCTGCGCCCCGGCGCCATGTTCGCCGACATGGAACTGATCGGCATCCCCCACCGCGTGGTGTTCAGCGACCGCGGGCTGAAGGCCGGCACTTTCGAATACAAGGGACGAGCCGACGAGGCTTCCGAGGATGTGGCAATTGAGCGCTTGCAGGATTTCGTGGCGGAAAAGCTGGGTTGAGGCGGCGCTGGCGCTGCTGCTGCTCGCCGTTTCGGTCACTTCCCCTGCCAGCAGCACTCCGCCGCAATCCGTGGACCCGGAACTCAAGCGCCTGCTGCAGCAGGCAGTGAGCCAGGCCGACGAGTTCGAGGATCGCTACGACGCCGAGGTCTGGCTGCACGACATGAGCCGGCGACTGGAACGCTGGGTGAAGGATCCGCGCGAGCGCGTCGAGATTCTGCGCACGGTGCACTACGAGGCCCGTCGCGCCGGCCTGGAGCCTGAACTGGTGCTGGCGGTGATCGAGGTCGAAAGTGCCTTCGACCGCTTCGCCATCTCCGTATCCGGCGCCCGCGGGCTGATGCAGGTGATGCCCTTCTGGCTCGACGAGATCAATCTCTCCGACCGCAATCTTTTCAAGATCCGCACCAACCTGCGCATGGGCACGACCATCCTGCGCTACTACCTGGACATGGAAAAGGGCGATCTCGGGCCGGCGCTGGCACGTTACAACGGCAGCTACCGCAAGCACACCCGCTATGCCGACAAGGTCGTGCGCGCCCTGCAAAGGCACTGGTTCAAGCAGTAGTCAGCCGTCGTAGCGCGGCGGCGCCACCTTGAGCACTTCCTGGATCGTCGTCAAGCCGCGCGCCACCTTCTGCGCACCGGCCAGGTTGAGCGGCCGCATGCCTTCCTTCAGGGCCTGTCGGCGGAAGCCCAGCAGATCGAAATCGGCCTGTATTCTCTTCTTCAGATCATCGGACAGGGGCATCATTTCGTAGATGCCCTTGCGTCCCAGGTAGCCGGTGTTGCGGCATTCGAGACAGCCCTCGGCCTGGTAGATGCGCCTCGGCGGCGGCGCGTTCCAGGGCCGGATCATGGCTTCCCACTCCATCGGATCCAGATCCACCGCCTGCTTGCAGTGCGGGCACAGGGTACGCACCAGACGCTGCGCCACCACGCCAAGCAGGGTCGCGCTGATCAGGTAGGGCGGCACGCCGATCTCGCTCAGACGGGCCACGGCCGAGGGCGCATCGTTGGTGTGCAGCGTGGACAGCACCAGGTGGCCCGTCAGCGCGGCCTGCACCGCCATCTCGGCGGTTTCGCGGTCGCGGATCTCGCCGATCATGATGATGTCCGGGTCCTGGCGCAGCAGCGTACGCACGCCTCTGGCGAAATCCAGGCCGATCTTCTGGTGCACCTGCATCTGGTTGAAACTGGGCTCGACCAGCTCGATCGGATCCTCGATGGTGCAGACATTGACTTCCGGGGTCGCCAGCTGCTTGAGACTGGTGTAGAGGGTCGTGGTCTTGCCCGAACCGGTCGGACCGGTAACGAGGATGATGCCGTGGGGCTGGCGGATCATGCCTTCCCAGGTCTCGGATTCCTTCTTCTCGAAACCGAGATCGGCGAAATCGCGCACCAATACCTCGGGATCGAAGATGCGCAGCACCAGCTTCTCGCCGAAGGCCGTGGGCATGCTCGACAGGCGCATCTCGATCTCCTTGCCGTCCGGCGAGCGGGTCTTGATGCGTCCGTCCTGGGGCTTGCGCTTCTCGGCCACATCGAGGCGCCCCATGATCTTGATGCGGCTGATCACGGCCGCGGTGATGTTGGCGGGAATCTCGTACACCTGATGCATGACGCCATCGATACGAAAGCGCACATGACCCTGTTCCCGCCGTGGTTCGATATGGATGTCGCTGGCCCGCTCGGTGAAGGCGTATTGCAGCAGCCAGTCGACGATGCTGACGATGTGCTGATCATCGGCCTCCACCGAGCCGGTACGACCCAGTTCGATCAACTGTTCGAGGTTCTGGATATTGCCGACCTGTTCGCCCTGCTGACCGCCGGCCTTGTCCATCGCCTTGCTGATGCTGTAGAACTCGAGCAGGTAGTTCTTCAGCTGCTGCGGGTTGGCCAGCACGCAGCGAATCGGCTGTGACACGATGCGCGCGATCTCCTCCTGCCATTCCATGTTGCAGGGGTCGGCTACGGCGATGGTGACCTGCCCCGGCTCCACCTCCACCGGCAGAATGCTGAAGCGCGAGGCATAGGCATAGGACATCAAGCCGGTACAGGCGCTGACATCCATCTTCAGGGGGTCGAAATGGAACCGCGGCAGGCCGGATTTCTCCGCCAGCCAGTCGGTCAGCAGATCCAGCGACAGCAGGCGGTCGGGGTTGCCGACATCGCGCCAGTTGCGGCTGGCGACAATCTCCAGCGGGTGCAGGCTGTCGCGATCCTTGCGCGAGATCAGCGAGGACACCATGCGTGCGCGCTCCTCCTCGACCAGACCGTCGCGCACCAGTTCGTCGAGGATGCCCTCGAGGCTGCAGTTGCGGATCATTCGGCGATCTCGACGGTCACCGGCATGCCAGCCGGGATCAGGCGGTCGGTATCGAAGCCGACGTGGATCTCGTAACCGCCGAGGCCGCTGCCGTTCCGGCTGCGCTGCAAGCCCAGCCCCTCGACCTGCCCCGGATAGCGCTGGCCTCGGTAGATCACCTGGGCCTTGCGGCCGACCAGGTCTTCGCTCCATTGCTCGGAACCCAGGGTTGCCGTGGCCTGCATGCGGCGGGTTTCGACCAGCGTCAGCAAGGGCGACAGCGCCACCTGCGGATTGACGTACTGACCCTTGCGGGCGTTGACCTCCAGCACCCTGGCCGTCAGCGGTGCGGTCAGTCGCGTGCGCTCCAGTTCGTATTCGGCCAGCTTCTGCTCGGCCAGTGCCGCCTCGTAGGCACCCCGCGCTTCGGCCAGCTTGCCCTCGGCATTCTGCAGGGCCACGGTGGACAGGGAATCGCGATCGTAGAGTTCCTGTGCCCGTTCAAATTCGAGCTCCGCCGTCTGCAGCGGCGGCTTGAGCCGTTCGGCCAGCGCTCGGGCACGGTCCAGGCGGGCCTGTTGGGGACGGTCGTCGAGCTGCAGCAGCAGGTCGCCCCGGGACACCCTTTGTCCCGGTCGGACTGCAACCCGATCGATGACGCCGGAGGTGGCGACATTGAGCGTAACTCGATTACCGAAGCCCGTGAAACCGTTGAGTTCCAGCGCCTGCAGGGTCGGCGAAAGCAACAGTAACAGGATGGGCAGTAGCAGCTTGGGTTTAGCCATTGGCATCTCCTGGAGGGGCCGTATCGGGTTTGGCGGCGGAATCGCCGGCAAGGGTTTCCAGATCTGCGCCCACCAGTGTTTCCAGCTTGCGCCAGGCCAGATCAAAATCGAACCGGGCGCGCCAGACCTTCCAACGTGCATCGGAGAACTGGACCATGGCGTCACCCAGGTCGCTCTTGAATTCCAGTTCGTAGTCGGCGCGGCTGCGGTCCAGATACAGATCCCGGTATTCCTGGGCGGCCAGGGCGCCCTGCAGGCGCAAGCGGCTCTGGCGCAGCTGCTGCCACAGCTTGAGTATCTCGACGCGCAGTTCGCTGCGGGTCCGGTCCAGCTCGGCCAGGGCCTTGCGATGTGCAGCTCGCGCTTTCCGCAACCGGGCGTCGGCAGAAGAAGCCCGATACAGGGGCACATCGAAATAGATGGAAGCACGCCAGTTGTCGCGGGTGGAATTGTCTCGGAAATGCTTGGCTACCTCGAGTTCGGCATCCAGTTGTGGCCTATCTTCCTTTTCCGCCTGACGGATAGCCTGACGGGCAATCTGTACCTGTTGCCGCGAGATGCCGATCCGGGGGCTACTGCGCATGGCTTGCTTCATCAGCACATCGACCTCGGGCAAAGAACGCTCGGTGTCGATCTCGGGTACAGCCAGTTCGTCCGGAGGCGAATCGGGGTATCCGAGGGCCTCGGCCAGCAGCTGCCGGGTCAGGCGCTGGCGGTTCTCGCTGCGGTACCGGTTCTGACGAATGAGCTCGTAGGCCGCCAGCTTCTCCTCGACATCGATGTCCGAGGCCAGGCCCAGATCGCGGTTCTCGCGCATACGGTCGTAGCGGATGAAACCGATGGCCAGTTCCTCGTTGTGACGCAGGAACTCGTTGTCGGCATCCAGCACCTGGTAATAGAGTTCGACGATCTTGAGCTCGCGCTGCCGGATGCGCCATTGCTTCTGCAACTCGCTCAGACGCAGCTTTTGTTCCGCCAGGGCATCGGCAGCGGCGCTGCGCCCGAAATCGTAGAGCGGCTTGCGCAGGTACAGGCCAGCCAGGCTGTCGTCATCATCGGTGAGAGGACTGTTGTCGGACAGCCCCACCTTGCGCCAGCGGCCTTCCAGATCCAGGGTCAGCTCATTCTCGGCACGCTGCGCTTCGGCTTCGGCCGCGCTCTTCTGGCGCTCGGCCTCGGCCAGCAGGATCTCGTAGTGATTGGGCCGTGATGCCTGTTCCAGGGCGGCATCCAGGGTCAGAGGCTCGGGCAGAGGTTCCGCAGCCAGAAGCCTTGGCGATGCCAGAACCAGTAATATCAACAACAGGCGCATCATGAACGGCTGGCTTTCTCTTTCTTGCGCATGCGCTTGTAGCGGCTGAAACGGATCGGACGGCCGTTCTTGTCCTTCATCTTGTAGACGCCCTGCAGGTAGTAGTCGGCCAGCCACATGAACTCCTCGACGCCGGAAGTGGCACCGGTGTAGCGTACGAGCAGGTTGCCGTCCAGATCGAAGAAGGCCAGTACCGGCGTGGCACGCACCCGGTATTCGCTGGCAAAGCCCTTGAGGGTGGTTTCCTTGCCCTTGAAATCGGTCACCTCGATATCGCCTTCGATGTCGACGGCAAGATTGTGGAAATGCTTGCGGTAGAACTCCTGCACCTCGGGCTGGTTGAGCACGGTGCGCTTCATGCGATGACAGAACGGGCATTCGTCCAGTTCGAAGAACACGAACACACCCTTCTTGCCTTCCTCGCGGGCCACTTCGAGCTCCTCGCTCATGTCGCCCAGGCTCTGTTCGAAGAAATACTGGTAGGGATCCCTCGGCTCGGCCGCCCGCACCGGAACCAGCAGGCTCAACAGGCCGCCCAGCAGCAACAGACAGGCAAAGGCGCGATTGATCTTCATGGCGATCCTCGGGTAGTGGTCGAAGCCGGTTCGGAAACCGACCACGCAGGCACCTCTTCGGGTGCTCGCTGTTATTGATCAGGGATTTTTAGCTTCCCACTTATCGATGAAGTTTTCAATCATTTCACGCGTAACGCCCCCCACCTGTCGCGCCACCAGTTCGCCCTCCGGGGTGAGCACAAAGGTCGTTGGCAAACCCGGAATCCGTCCCAGCGGGGACTCGGCAACCGGTCCGACAATGAAGTTCGGGTAGGAAATGAAATACTCATCGAGGAAATCGAGTATACGCTGCTTGTCGATGACCTCGGTGTTCAGCCCGAGCACCACGGCATCGTCGTTTTCGTGGGCCGCATGGAAGGATTCCAGCTCCGGCATTTCTTCCCGGCAGGGCGGACACCAGGTGGCCCAGTAGTTGACGATGACCCATTTGCCACGATAGTCGGACAGCTTGACCTGCTTGCCATCGAGGTCGGTCAGGGTCATGTCGACAGGCTCGGCTGAAACGGCGGTGGCGACAAGGAAAAACAGCA
>WGBK01000139.1 GCA_015494335.1 Gammaproteobacteria bacterium
GGGCTTGTCCCAGGCGCTGTAGCGCCCGAAATCGGCCACCAGGCGGGCCTCGTGCGGGCAGTCCGCGAGCGTACTGGCATTGCAGTAGAGGTGCAGCCGGTGGCCGGGCTTGACCGGCTGCCCGGGATCGTGGAGCCGCTTCGGCTTGCCGCCGGTCTGCCACCACACGGCGCCGTGAAGGAAGCAGCGCAACAGCTCTTCCTCGTCGCCGGCGAAGGCGGGCGCGAGCAGCTCGCGGGCGCTGTGTCCGGGCCAGGCGACCGGCAGGTGCAGTTCTATGGGCAGCACGTCCGGGTTCACAGTTGCGCCTTCAGGTCGTAGAGCAGTTCCAGCGCGGCGCGCGGGCTGAGTTCGTCGATGTCGAGTGCTTGCAGTTGTTGCAGCACCGGGGATTCGGGTGGCGCGGTGCCGGCATCGGCAGGGCCGGCAAACAGGTCGAGTTGGGGCTGGGGCGGGATCGAACCCTGCTCCAGCTCGCGCAGCTTGTGCCGCGCCAGGGCGATCACCGGCTCCGGGATGCCCGCCAGCCGCGCCACCTGCAGGCCGTAGCTCTGGCTCGCGGGGCCGGGCTTGAGCTGATGCAGGAACACGATGCGGTCGCCGTGCTCGACCGCGTCCAGATGCCAGTTCTCGAGGCTGTCGATCTCGTCGGCGAGCTGGGTCAGTTCGAAGTAATGGGTCGCGAACAGGGTCATCGCGCGGCTGCGCTCGGCCAGATCGCGGGCGCAGGCCCAGGCCAGGGACAGGCCGTCGAAGGTGCTGGTGCCGCGACCGATCTCGTCCATCAGCACCAGGCTGTCGCGGGTCGCATTGTTGAGGATGTTGGCGGCCTCGGTCATTTCCACCATGAAGGTGGAGCGACCGCTGGCGAGGTCGTCGCTGGCGCCGATGCGGGTGAAGACCTGATCGATGGGGCCGATCTCGGCGGATTCGGCGGGCACGAAGCTGCCGATGCAGGCGAGGATCACGATCAGCGCGGTCTGGCGCATGTAAGTGGATTTGCCGCCCATGTTGGGGCCGGTGATCATCAGCATGCGGGTGCGGGCATCGAAACGGGTATCGTTGGCGATGAAGGGTTCGGGTTGCACCTGTTCGATCACCGGGTGGCGGCCGCCGCGGATCTCGAGCCGGGGCTTGTCGCTCATCCGCGGGCGGTTCCAGCGGCAGGCCTCGGCGGTCAGCGCCAGGCTGTTGAGGGCGTCGAGGCGGGCCAGGGCGGTGGCGCTGCATTGCAGTTCCGCGCCGGATTCGCCAAGTTGCCGCAACAGCTCCTCGTAGAGTTGCTTCTCGCGCGCCAGCGAGCGTTCCCGTGCCGACAGCACCTGGTCCTCGAAACGTTTCAGTTCCGGCGTGATATAGCGTTCCACGGCCTTCAGGGTCTGGCGCCTGGTGTAATCCTCGGGCACCCGGTCGCTGTGGGTCTTGCTCACCTCGATGTAGTAGCCGTGCACGCGGTTGTAGGCGACCTTGAGTCCGGGGATGCCGCTGCGCTCCTGTTCGCGCGCCTCGAGATCGAGCAGGAACTGGTCGGCGTTCTGGCTCAACCCGCGCAATTCATCGAGTTCGGCATCGTAGCCGGGGGCGATCACGCCGCCGTCGCGGATCAACAGGGGCGGCTCGTCGATCACCGCCCGCTCCAGCAGATCGAGAACCTGCGGCAGCGGCGCGATATCCTCGCGCCAGCCCCGCAGTCTTTCGCTGCGGCTTTCGGCCAGCAGTTCGCGCAGTTGCGGCAGGCGGCGCAGGCTGTCGCGCAGCGCGGTGAGGTCGCGCGGGCGCGCCGATCCCAGCGCGATGCGCCCGTTGATGCGCTCGATGTCGGCGATCCCCTTGAGCAGATCGGCCAGGGATTCGGCAAGATCCTGTTGCAGCAATTCCTCCAGCGCCTCGTGACGCGCGCCTATTGCCGCGCGATCGCGCAGGGGCTGTTGCAGCCAGCGCTTGAGCTCGCGCGCGCCCATGGCCCCGGCGCAGCGGTTGATGATGGCATACAGGGTATGGGCGGCCTGGGGATCGCCGGACAGGGATTCGGTCAGTTCGAGGTTGCGGCGGCTGGCGCTGTCGATCAGCAGGTGATCGTCGAGGCGTTCGACGCGGATCGGCTGCAGGTGCGGCGCCTGCGCGCGCAGCGTCTCCTGTACATACTGCAGCAGGCAGCCGGCGGCGGTGATCATCGCCGGATGGTCGGCGATGCCGAAGCCCTTGAGGTCGTGGGTGCGGTACTGCTCGCTGAGGCTGCGACGGCAGCTTTCGAGGTCGAAGTACCAGGCCGGCTGGGCGTGGGCGCGTTGGAGAAAGCGCGCCTCGATTGGCGGCGGCCGGTCTTCGGCGTGGAGGATCTCGGCCGGGTCGAGTCGTGCGATCTCGGCCTGCAGGCGCGTCTCGTCCTCCACCTCGCTGCATACGAAGCGGCCGCTGCTGACCTCGACCCGTGCGATGCCCCAGCGTCCGTCGACGGGGTGCAGGCAGCACAGCAGGTTTTCCTGCCGTTCCTCGAGCAGTGATTCCTCGGTCAGGGTGCCGGGGGTGATGATGCGCACCACCTGGCGTTCCACCGGCCCCTTGCTGGTGGCCGGATCACCGATCTGCTCGCAGATGGCGACGGATACGCCGGCCTTGACCAGCCGCGCCAGATAGTTGTCGGCGGCATGGTAGGGGATGCCGGCCATAGGTATCGGTTCGCCGGCCGACTTGCCGCGCGCGGTCAGCGTGATGTCGAGCAGCTTCGCGGCGCGCCGCGCGTCGTCGAAGAACAGCTCGTAGAAATCCCCCATGCGGTAGAACAGCAGGCGGTCCCTGTGCTCGGCCTTGATGCGCAGGTATTGCTGCATCATCGGGGTGTGCTTGGCGCTCTGGGTCATGGGCGGATGGGCAGGACGGGGAGGCGCGATTGTATCCCAAGGGCTGTCGTCGAACTATCCCCGCGGACCTTGAACTTGATCGGCGAATCCGCATCATGAACGGGCCGGGCTTCAGCTTTGCCGAGAATTGTCGATAGCCTGTATTGAAGGGAGGAGACATGACATGAGTGATTTCATCGATGTGACCGGCGACATCGCCCAGTGGCAGAAACTGTTGCATGAAGCCGGAGAACACAGCGGCGTGGAACTGGACGAGGAGCTGGAAAGCTACCTGGTGTTCCTGCTGATGCGCTACCTGAAACGGCCGGACATGGCGCAGCGGGTGATGGCGCTGGAGTTTCTCGAGGCCCTGCAACAGGATCGCCGTCAACGCGAGGAATCCCTGCGCGAGGTCGGCGATCAGTGCCTGCTGTACTCGGGGCTGTTCCCGCAACGGGCCGAGCGTCGCCGGGTGCGCGTGAGCTACTATGTCGAGCTGGGGCGCGGGGCCTACCGCAACCTGGCCGACAACCTGAGCGAACTGGCGCAGCTGTTCGGTCGTCTGGCCGAGGAATTCGTGCCGGCGATGGATGTATTGCAGGGCATCCGTGCAGTCGGCGGCGAGGCCTCCGGCCTGACTCCGCTGCAGGCTCACGAACTCTGGAGCGATACCGGCAGTCGCGCCGCCCGCGCCGAGCTGCGACGGCTCGGCGGGGTCGAGCCGATACTGGCCGCGGGCAGCCGGCGAAGGCAGTGAATCTGCCGACACCGCCTCTTGTGGCCCTGACCGCGAGTGGGTAGAGTGAAGGCAGCGGTTACCGGGCCGCCAAGCCAACGGAGACAAGCATGACCGATTCCCTGTCGCAACGGGTACACCAACTGGCCCACGAGCTGATCGAACGCGGGTTGCGGGTGTGCACCGCCGAATCCTGTACCGGCGGCCTGATCGCCAAGTCCTTCACCGACCTGCCCGGCAGTTCGGCCTGGTTCGAGCGGGGTTTCGTGACCTATTCCAACCAGGCCAAGATGGACCTCCTGCAGGTGCGCGAGGCAACCCTGCGTGCTGACGGCGCGGTGAGCCTGGAAACCGCCTTGCAGATGGCCGCTGGAGCGCTGGCCAACAGCGCCGCCGATATTGCGGTATCGGTCACCGGCATTGCCGGACCCGATGGCGGCAGCGAGGAAAAGCCCGTCGGTACCGTCTGTTTCGGTTTCGCCATCGGCGACCGGGTGGATGCCGAGCGCTGTCATTTCGATGGTGATCGAGCCTCCGTGCGAGAACAGAGCGCCTTGCATGCGGTGAAGGGGCTGCTGGCCCGGCTGGATTGATGCCAGCGGTTGTTTGGTTCGCTTCCCCCTTTTGCCCCATAATGGCGCGCTGCTACCATAGCCGAAGCCGATCATGCCCCAGCACAATCCGTCATCCTCCGACCGCCTGCAAGCCCTGAAGTCATGGCTGGAGCGGCAGGGACTGCCCGCCGATCATCTGCGCCCGGCCTCCGAGGATGCCAGCTTCCGCCGTTATTTCCGCCTGCCGGATCGCGATGGCGAGATGCGGGTGGTAATGGATGCACCGCCGGACCGCGAGCCCCTCGACGATTTCCTCGAGATCGACCGCCGCCTGCGCGAGGCTGGTCTGTCCGCGCCGGAGATACTGGCAAGCGACCGGCAGCAGGGCTTCCTGCTGATGGAGGATTTCGGCGATGCGCACTATCTCGATGTGCTCGACGAGCAGACCGCGCCAGCCCTCTATGGCGATGCGCTGGAAGCGATCCGGGTCATGCAGAGCCGGGTGCCGGCCGCGGATCTTCCCCCCTATGACGAGACCCTGCTGCGCAACGAGATGGCCCTGTTTCGCGAGTGGTTCGTCGAGGGGTTGCTGGGGCTGCGCCTCGATGCGCGGCAGGAGGAAGACTGGAACCGGACCACCGACCGGCTGGTGCAAAGTGCACTGGAACAGCCCCGTGCCTTCGTGCATCGCGACTATCACTCGCGCAACCTGATGCGCATTCCGTCACGGCCGGGACGACCCAATCCGGGGATCCTCGATTTTCAGGACGCGGTGCTGGGACCGGTGACCTATGACATCGTGTCGCTGCTGCGCGACTGCTACATCGCCTGGCCGCGGGAGCAAGTCGAGGCCTGGTTGCTGGAGCATTACGAGCGGTCGAAGGGGGAAACGCTTTCGGGTATCGAGCCACAGCAGTTCCTGACCTGGTTCGACCACATGGGCGCCCAGCGTCACCTCAAGGCCATCGGCATCTTCGCTCGTCTGAATCTTCGCGACGGCAAACCGGGCTATCTCGGGGATATCCCGCGCACGCTGGGTTATCTTCAGCAGGTTGCCGAAGGAGACGGTGCACTGGAGGGGCTGCGACGGCTGCTCGAGGATTTGCAGCTTGCGGATCGCATTCGTCGCTTGCTCGACGACAGGCCATGAATGCGATGATCCTGGCTGCCGGGCGAGGCGAACGGTTGCGCCCCCTGACCGACCACACCCCCAAGCCCCTGATCGAGGTGTGTGGCAAGCCGCTGATCGTCCATCATCTCGAGGCCCTGCGCCGGGTCGGCGTCGAATCGGTGGTGATCAACGTCAGCTGGCTGGCCGACCGGATTGTCGAAGCGCTGGGCGATGGCCGGGATTTCGGTCTCGAGATCCGCTACAGCCACGAGCCCGAGGCGCTGGAAACGGCGGGCGGCATCGTGCAGGCCCTGCCCTTGCTGGAAGATCCATTTCTCGTCCTCAACGGGGATGTGTTCACCGGTTTCGATCTCTCCACCCTGTCCCTGAAGGAGGGCGCCGACGCACAGCTGGTGCTGGTGCCCAACCCGCCCCATCATCCCGCCGGCGATTTCGCCATCGAACAGGGCTGGCTGTCCAACGCAGCGGAAAACCGCTACACCTTCAGCGGCATCGGCCTGTATCGAAAGACGCTTTTCGAAGGTTTGCAGCCCGGCCGCCGGCCGCTGGCCCCGCTATTGCGCGAAGCCGCGGGGAAGCACCGTATTGGCGCGCAGCTCTATCA
>WGBK01000140.1 GCA_015494335.1 Gammaproteobacteria bacterium
ACTACCGAGTCCTGGCGGCCAACGACCTCGGCATGCACTGCGCCGACAAGGACTATCAGATCTTCAGCATCCTGCCGCCCTTCAATGTGGTCCATGCACAGGTGGTCGAGACCGGCAAGGAACCCAAGCTGCTCGACGATTCGGCGGTGACGGTGACCTATCAGGCCGCTTCCAATCCCAACGATCCCGCCGGCGCGGGCTCCATCAATGCCACCAGCCAGAACATCGGCGGCATCTTCAAGAGCAATTTCTGGGAGAAGCTCGGCGGCGGCACCCTCGGCGGCAAGGGCTACGAGACGCTCTACCCCAACGGGGTGCTGGCAAGCTTCGAGCCGATTCCGGTCGATCTGGGTTTGCCGGCGCCGGATACGGCCGTGCTGCCGGCGCTGTCTGCCACGCAGCAGGCGATGCCGGGCACGGCCAATACGCCGCAGCCCTTCAAGCGCTTCGACAAGGATTTCCATTTCTTTCCGGCCTTTCCGTTCGGTTCGATCATCCAGAACACCAACTGGTTCGCGGCCGATGCGATTCCGATGCTGCCGGTCGATGATCAGGGTCGTAGCAATGCCTATCCGCTGATGCGCATCGCGGCCCACGACAAGTCCGGCAAGCTGCTGGCCAGTACCGATGTGGTGCTGCCGGTGGCCTCGGAGGCGGACTGTCAGAACTGTCATGCCGATCCCAACGATTTCGGCAACGGTCTGGGCAGTACCTTCGCCAGTGTGAGTTTCGATGTGGTCAGCGCCGCCGCGGCGCCGGGGCCGGAGAAGCTGCTCAATGCGGCGAAGATCAATATTCTGCGGCTGCACGACGCCAAGCACGGCAGTCAGTACACGACGGTCGATGGCAAGCCGGCGGTCTGCGATGCGAAGGCCGATCCGAACGATCCGGACTGTCTGGCCAACCAGACGCCGGTGCAGTGTTCGCAGTGCCACTATTCTCCGGCGCTGGATCTGGCCCAGGTGGGGCCGATCGACGAGCCGGCGCAGGGCAAAAAGGGCAGGCAGCAGACACGCCACATCAGCATGTCGCGGGCGATGCACTTTACCCATGCGCAGTTCAAGGATGGCAGCGGCAAGCCGCTGTTCCCGGACATGCCGGCGCCGACCGATGCGGCGCGCAGCAGCGGGCCGGCGGTGAACGATTTCGAGCTGTCGGTGCTGGAGGACACCTGCTACCAGTGTCACCCGGGCAAGAAGACGCAGTGTCTGCGCGGGGCGATGTTCAAGGGCGGCGTGGTCTGTCAGGACTGCCACGGCAACATGGCCCAGGTGGGCGACGATTTCTCCGCCGGGCTACCCAGCGGCAAGGGGCTGGATCTGGCCAAGCGGGTGCCGTGGGCCAGCGAGCCGAAGTGCCAGTCCTGCCATACCGGCGATGCGCTGCAGCCGAATCATCCCGCCGGCGCCATCGTGGCGAAGGACGGGCTGCGTCTGCTGCAGGCCTGGCAGCCCGGCGATGCCAGCGCCACACCGATCGAGGCGCCGGCCTCGCGCTTTGCCGAGAACAATTCGCTCTATCGCCTGAGCGGCAACAAGGGCGGCGGCAAGGGCCACAACGGGGTGATGTGCGAGGGCTGCCACGGCAGCACGCACGCCATCTGGCCCAATCCGAACCCGAACGCCAATGACAATGTGGCAGCCAATCAGCTGCAGGGCCACAGCGGCAAGATCGTGGAGTGCGAGACCTGCCACGCCGATACGCTGGCCAATGCGATCACGCTGGACGGCCCGCACGGCATGCACCCGGTCGGCGGCACGAAGTTCGCCAACGGCGGCCACGAGGATCTGGCCGAGAAGAACAGCGATGCCTGCCGCGCCTGCCACGGCCGCAATGGCGAGGGCACGGTGCTGTCGAAGGTCGCCGTCACCCGCAGCTTCACCATCGAGGAGTGCGAGAACGGCAAGCTCTGCCCCGGTGGCGAGCAGAAGAACGTGACCGTCACCCTCGACAAGGGCATGGAGGTTTCTTGCGATCTTTGCCACAGGAACAAGCTGTAGGGAACAGCCGGATTGAAGCCGGCATAATCATGGAGGGCCATCAGGTGATGGCCCTCTCTTTTTCTCCGTTTGGAAAACCTGATCAAACCAGACTGTCACTTCCCAGCTCACCAGACTTTCCTGCGGCACACGGGCAGGTAAATGTTCCTGCACAACCTGCATTCTCCACATCCATCTGGGTCACGTGCTTCCCGATCTCGCCGGACGATTGAGTTGTTGAGGAAAACGAGAATCGCGCTTTTCGTTTTTTCTCCTCTGACAATTCAGGGATGAATTGTTCAGGGGTTTCTTCAAAGATCCGAAGAAAACAGCAAGCAGCCTGACCAGCCATCAGGCCGACCACTGCCTGACCCCTTCCCGCAGCTTGCGGTAGTTGCGCAGCATGATGACGACCTTCAGCAGATCCGCGTCGGAGATGGCATCGTAGGGGAGCGCGACGGTAACTCGGCGCGGCGTTGCGTCGAGCGGGCCAACGTCCATCAGCGCGGTGCGGCTGCCGTGCGCCGGCTCGAGCGCGGGGTGTTGTTCGCGATAGCGCCGCAGCGTCATGACATCGGCCACCCAACGCACCGCCGGCGCTTCCCAGGCGCCGCGGAAGCTGATGCGCGCCTGCTCGGGATCGCGTCTGGTTTCGATGGTGAATCTGGGGATGCCCATTTGCCCTCCGGACAATCGTTAAATTCTGTCCACGACGCCGGTGGAAACGGCGCGAACTGCTATCCTTGTCGGATGCGGGGGAACTCTGTCCCGCGACAATAATCAAAGACCGATAGTGCCAGGAATCGCGAGGAATCACCCATGACCGACGCTCAAGCCATCACCGCCACGCCGCTGAAATATCTCGACACCGCGCTCGACAAGCTCAACGAGCTGGGGCTGGTGCCGGAAAAGACCGACGAGGCGCCCATCGTCGCGCTGATCGAGAAGATTTCCGATCTCGACGAGCCCAAGGCCATCGCCATCGCCCGCACGCTGAATCAGGCCTCGCTGTTCAACGAGGTGGTGCGCGAGCAGATCGAGGCCATGAAAATCGGCCAGCGCTACAAGGATATCGCCAACGCCTTTTCCAGCATTCGCAACGACGCCAAGAGCATGGTCGATCAGCTCGAGGACGGCAAGATCGACTTCGGCGAGCGCGTTGCCAACATCTGGATGAAGATCACCCGCGGCGACATTCCCAAGCGCTTTCAGGAGATCAAGGAGACCTACCTGGAAGTGGCCGCCGACACTCGCGACCAGATCGATCGCGAGCAGGTCATCCTCGACGCCTACCGCGATTTCCGCGGCGCGCTGAAGGAGTCGGAGGTGCTGGCCGCGGACATTCTCAACAAGGCCGAGGCGGAGCTGGAGCTGGCCAAGCAGGCCCTCACCGACGCGGCGAAGGCGATCGAGCAGAACCAGAGCGAGGATCGCGCCGTGATGTCGCGGCTGGAGCTGGCCCGTGACGAGCGGCTGCGCGACCTGCAAAACGCCGATGAGCGCTACCAGATCGCCAAGGATCTCTCCGACAATCTGGTGCTGGCCTACAACACCACCGAGACCGTCATGTCGCGGCTGGTGCAGACCACCGACGCGAAGAAGCGCATCTATGCCCAGTCGGTGACCTTTTTCGGCACCAACGAGACCGTGCTGACGGCGCTGTCGGCCTCGTTCACCGGGCTGTCCGGCCTCTACGAGAGCACCCAGGCGCTGAAGACGATGAAGGAAGGCATCAGCGACAGCCTCGAGGTGCTGGCCGAGGTCGGCGACAAGGTGCAGGAGGACGCCATCCGCGAGGGTTACGGCCCCACCATCCGCGCCGACGCGGTGAAGAAGCTGGTCGATTCCGTGGTCAACTATCAGGAACGCTCGGTCAAACTGATCGAGGAGATGCGCGAAGCCGCCACCCGCAACGCCGAGGAGGTGCGCAAGGCGGTCGAGGACGGCAAGCGCCGCCTGGCCGAACTGGCGCGTGAAGGCAACAAGCTCGACGCCTGAACCGCCGGACGCGCGCCATGAGCGACAGCAACAAGGTCTCGATGGACGACATCATGCTGACGATGGATGTCGTCGATACGCTGCGCCGCCGCAAGGCGCTGGTCGATCACGAACTCGACAGCGCCGCGCGCGAGCAGGCGCTGGTCGAAAAGGTCCGCGCCATCTACGCCGCGCAGGGCATCGAGGTCAGCGACGAAACCATCGCCGCCGGCGTCGAGGCGCTGCGCGACCAGCGCTTTGCCTATCATCCACCGCCGCCAGGACTGCTGACCAGGCTGGGCCATTTCTATGTCAATCGTGGCAAGTGGAGCAAGCGCCTCGGCAGGGCGGCGA
>WGBK01000141.1 GCA_015494335.1 Gammaproteobacteria bacterium
ACATGGCCCCTGCCAACAGGGAAAAGTGCATGGGCATGATGCAGCAGTGCATGGCCATGATGAATGAGGGCAAACCGGAGGAAACCAGCCGGCCCGAAGGCGACCGGATCCTGGAGTCGCAGCAGGAAGGCGCCGAAGGCGAATCCTGAGGCCGGTTGCCTACTTGCCCATCCTGCCCTCGACATAGGGCTTGTAGGCCTCGATGTAGAACGCGGGTGGCCGCCGGTTGGCCTGCACCGAAGGACGCGCCTGCATGGCCTCGAGCCAGTGGTGAATCCCGGGCAGGGACCCCGGCAGCTCGAATCCGCGGTATTCGGTCAAGGCCGGCATATGCTCGAAGAAGGGATAGTAGGTCAGGTCCACGAGGCTGATCCGGTCACCCTGCCAGTAGGGTCCCGGGGTTTCGGAAAGCGCCTTCTCGATGGTTGCCAGGCTGTCCAACAGCGCGGCACGGATGGCCTCGTGTTTGCCCTCGTCCAGTTCGAGCACCAGGCCGCAGCAGTTGGGCTGAAAGGTGCTGTTGCAGTACTCGATCCAGATACGGGCCTGAGCGCGGGCCACCGGGTTTCGGGGCAGCAACGGCGGGTCGGGAAAGGCATCTTCCAGGAATTCATTGATGACCGTGCTTTCCCAGACCACGTCGTCCCCGTATTTCAGCCGCGGCACCTTGCCGGTGGGCGAGATATCGGCGTACCAGTCCGGAATATTCTGCAGATCGATGACCTGCGCCTCATGGGGGATGGCCTTCTCTGCCAGGGCCAACCGTACCCGGTAAGCGAAGGGACAGACGTCGTTGTAGTAGAAGTGCAGGGTCGTCACGGGGTTACCTCCCGGCAGAGAGACAAGTAGAGTGCCGTGAGTCCTTCACGGGAAAGCCCGCTGTCTTCCTGTTGAGCAGAAGCGTCCATTACCGCTTTCCCCTCAAGATGGCATCCGCGTCACTGGCGTTTCTTCCACTCCAGAAATCCCCCTCGAAGGATCACCACATTCCGATAGCCCAGCAGGCGAAGTGCAAAACCAGCCTGAGCCGCCAACGCACCGGTGCCGTCATACAGCACAACCGGTCGACCCTTGGGTATCTCGTCGATGCGATCCATGGTTTCCCGCCACTCCATGTGCATGGCTCCGGGGATATGCTCCGCCTCGAATTGCGCTGCTTCGCGGGTATCGATGATCAATGCTGTCCTGGCATAGTCGGCCTCGAATTGTTCCTGCGTGATGATGCCGGCAACATGGGTTGATTCCAGCATATAATCGGCAATGGCGTCCTTTATGACATCCTGATCTTCATCAGCCGATGCCCAGGGGGGTGCGGCAATCAGCGCCAGCGTCAGCAAGCAAGTGGACTTTATCAGTGGCTTCATTACGGCCCTCCTCAACTTTTCGCCTGGTTCTCGAGTTCGTCCTTCATTTTCTCCAGCATGGCTTGAGCGAGATCCTTGCGCTCAGCCGGCTCCATCTCAGAAAACATCATGTGCATACAACGCGGCATCATGTTTTGCATGAATTCGATGCGATTACTGGCGTCCATTTTACTGAACATGTTGTCCATCATCGCTTGCATCATAGCGGGCATGTCTTCCGTCTTGATCATTCCCGACATCATTTTCTGCATCATCTTTTGCATACCTTCCATCATGATGGTCACCTCTTCAGTCAGGCATTTCCTGATTTTGTAAATACGGCACCGTAGTGGTACGGCCCCACGTCGACAACATCTTTGAGTTCGAATCCGACGGGCTCGACAACCTCTCGGACTGCTTCTGGCTGCATGCGCAGCGCTGTATCCGGTCCCCGGGGCTGATCGAGCACCGTGGTCTCCTCCCGTGGGCGCCGGTACCAGTTGATAACGGCAAACTGCCCTTCCGGAAGCAGCGACTCGTACACCGCCTGTGCCAATGCCGCCTTGTCCGGTACACCATGAAAGGTGTTTGCGATAAAGACGAAATCCACCGGCCGATCGATCAGGGCGGGCAAGTCCCGCGCATCGCCGGCAATGGCGTGGAAGTTCGAGCAGTCCTGGCAAGCTGTTTTGGCCTGCCGCAACAGGTCCTTGTCCAGATCCAGGGCCCAGGTATCGCCCGGAGAGGCCAGTTCACACATGGGGCGGGTGAAATGGCCATCGCCGCAGCACAAATCGACAACGCGCATGCCCGGCTTTATTCCGACAGTGCGCAGCACCCCTTCCGGATCGGGCCAGAGCAGGTGCCACCAGTCGCTGTCTGGCATCAAAGTGGCTGGAAACAGACGTTCGTGGACCATGGTGCTTCTCCGGGATTTGACCTTGCATCGCGCATCGGAGGCGATGCGAATATGAATTAACACACATATAAGGGCACCCACATATGTGCAGTAACGCATATAAGTGCGAAGAAGTCAACCAACTCAGATGGCTGTTCAAACTGCTAGCCGAACCAAACAGGCAAAAAATCCTTTGTGGGCTGGGTCTGGAATGCCGACCCGTCTCGGACATTGTCGCGGAGACGGGGCTTTCCCGGACCAATGTCTCTTTCCACTTGCGTACGCTGCGTGAGGCCGGTCTCGTGCGCCCGGAACGACGCGGATCGTTCATCTACTATTGCTTGCCGGACCACAAGCTGTTGAGGTTACTCGAAGATTGGAAAAAAGGTGGAAGAGTAAAGAGGCGCAAGAACAGGATTGACTCTGGGTGGAATATCAGCCTTCCAGGATGAATTTACACTTGGCCGTTCACCGTCCAACTGCAAACACTCCGTTCTCATTGAATTTTCCACGTTGTGTCAGCCCAAGGCGACCGCAGCCTTCTACAGCTTCACCTTGCGCAATCGCAGCGCATTGGTGACCACGGTTACCGAACTCATGCTCATGGCCGCGGCGGCGATGATCGGGCTCAGCAGCATGCCGTTGAAGGGATACAGCACACCGGCCGCGATCGGGATGCCCAGCGTATTGTAGACAAAGG
>WGBK01000142.1 GCA_015494335.1 Gammaproteobacteria bacterium
ATGCCAAGAAGGTCGACCTGAAGGAATTCAGCGACGACGAGATCATGGAGATGTGCAACAACCTGCGCGGCGGCGTGCCGATGGCGACGCCGGTGTTCGACGGAGCCGAGGAAGAGGAGATCAAGCACATGCTGAAGCTGGCCGATCTGCCCGAAACCGGCCAGACCATCCTCTACGACGGCCGTACCGGCGATCCCTTCGATCGCCCGGTTACCGTGGGCTACATGTACATGCTCAAGCTCAACCACCTGGTCGACGACAAGATGCACGCACGCTCCACCGGCCCCTACAGCCTGGTCACCCAGCAGCCGCTGGGCGGCAAGGCGCAGTTCGGCGGCCAGCGCTTCGGCGAGATGGAGGTCTGGGCCCTGGAATCCTACGGCGCGGCCTACACGCTGCAGGAGATGCTCACCGTCAAGTCCGACGATGTCAACGGACGCAACAAGATGTACAAGAACATCGTCGACGGCGACTTCACGATGGAAGCCGGTATGCCGGAATCGTTCAATGTACTGCTCAAGGAAATCCGTTCCCTGGGCCTGAACATCGAACTCGAGCAGGAATAATCACGCGCGTCTGACCAACAGGCAGCAGGAGAAACAATGAAAGACTTACTCAATCTGATCAAGCAAACCGGCACCGAAGACGACTTCGATTTCATCCGCATCAGCCTGGCATCGCCGGACATGGTGCGCTCCTGGTCCTACGGCGAGGTGAAGAAGCCGGAGACCATCAACTACCGGACCTTCAAGCCCGAGCGCGACGGCCTGTTCTGCGCCAAGGTGTTCGGCCCGGTGAAGGACTACGAGTGTCTTTGCGGCAAGTACAAGCGCCTCAAGCACCGCGGCGTGGTGTGCGAGAAGTGCGGCGTCGAGGTGACCCAGACCAAGGTGCGCCGCGAGCGCATGGGCCACATCGAGCTGGCCTGCCCGATCGCCCACATCTGGTTCCTCAAGTCGCTGCCCTCGCGCATCGGTCTGCTGCTGGACATGACCCTGCGCGACATCGAGCGCGTGCTCTATTTCGAGGGCTTCGTGGTCATCGATCCGGGCATGACCACGCTGGAGAAGGGGCAGCTGCTGACCGACGAGGCCTATCTCGAGGCGATCGAGGAATTTGGCGACGATTTCAACGCCAAGATGGGCGCCGAGGCCATCTACGAGCTGCTCAAGGATGTCGATCTGAACAGCGAAGCGCAGATGCTGCGCGAGGAAATCGACGCCACCAAGTCCGAAACCAAGTTCAAGCGCCTGTCCAAGCGCCTCAAGCTGGTCGAGGCCTTCATCGATTCCGGCAACAAGCCGGAATGGATGGTGATGACCGTGCTGCCGGTGCTGCCGCCGGACCTGCGCCCGCTGGTGCCGCTCGACGGCGGACGCTTCGCGACCTCTGACCTGAACGATCTCTACCGCCGCGTGATCAACCGCAACAACCGCCTCAAGCGCCTGCTCGAGCTGTCCGCGCCGGACATCATCGTGCGCAACGAAAAGCGCATGCTGCAGGAATCCGTCGATGCGCTGCTCGACAACGGTCGCCGCGGCCGTGCCATCACCGGCACCAACAAGCGCCCGCTGAAGTCCCTGTCCGACATGATCAAGGGCAAGCAGGGCCGCTTCCGCCAGAACCTGCTCGGCAAGCGCGTCGACTACTCCGGCCGTTCGG
Organism: Gammaproteobacteria bacterium; assembly: GCA_015494335.1. Lineage (GTDB taxonomy): Bacteria > Pseudomonadota > Gammaproteobacteria > S144-22. Next base: position 1,663 of record WGBK01000142.1, read on the forward strand.
TCATTGTGGTCGGCCCGACGCTGCGCCTGCACCAGTGCGGCCTGCCCAAGAAGATGGCGTTGGAGCTGTTCAAGCCCTTCATCTTCAGCAAGCTGCAGCTGCGCGGCCTGGCCACCACCATCAAGGCGGCCAAGAAACTGGTCGAGCGCGAGGTGGCCGAGGTCTGGGATATCCTCGAAGAGGTCATCCGCGAGCATCCGATCATGCTCAACCGCGCGCCGACCCTGCACCGACTCGGTATCCAGGCCTTCGAGCCGATGCTGATCGAGGGCAAGGCGATCCAGCTGCACCCGCTGGTCTGTACCGCCTTCAACGCCGACTTCGATGGCGACCAGATGGCGGTTCACGTGCCGCTGTCGATCGAGGCCCAGCTCGAGGCCCGCGTGCTGATGATGTCCACCAACAACATCCTGTCGCCGGCCAACGGCAAGCCGATCATCGTGCCGACCCAGGACATCATCCTCGGTCTCTACTACATGACCCGCGAGCGCATCAACGCCAAGGGCGAGGGCATGGTGTTCGCCGACTCCCGTGAAGTGCTGCGCGCCTACAACAACGGCTTCTGCGAGCTGCAGGCCCGCATCAAGTTCCGTGTAGCCGAGTATCACAACCAGGAAGACGGCGAGCAGACCCGCAGTCACCGGCTGGTGGAAACCACGGCCGGCCGCGCCATTCTCAGCGATTTGCTGCCGAAGGGCCTGTCCTTCGACCTGATCAACCGCGTGCTCGACAAGAAGGCGGTTTCCGGTCTGATCGATGCCTGCTACCGCGACATCGGCCTCAAGGACACGGTCATCCTGGCCGACCAGCTGATGTACACCGGCTACTACTACGCCACCCGCGCCGGCGTTTCCATTGGCGTCAACGACATGGTCATTCCGGAAGAGAAGGAGAAGATCATTGCCGACGCCGAAAAGCAGATCAAGGAAATCGAGAAGCAGTGGGCCACCGGTCTGGTGACCTCCGGCGAGCGCTACAACAAGGTGGTGGACATCTGGTCCCACGCCAACGACCAGGTCGCACGCGCGATGATGGAAAAGCTGGGCAAGGAAAAGGTCATCGACAAGGACGGCAAGGAGGTAGAGCAGGATTCCTTCAACTCCATCTTCATCATGGCCGACTCCGGCGCGCGGGGTTCCGCGGCGCAGATTCGCCAGCTGGCTGGCATGCGCGGCCTGATGGCCAAGCCCGACGGCTCCATTATCGAGAACGCCATCACCGCGAACTTCCGCGAGGGTCTCGACGTACTGCAGTACTTCATCTCCACCCACGGCGCGCGCAAGGGCCTGGCCGATACCGCACTGAAAACCGCCAACTCCGGTTACCTGACCCGCCGCCTGGTGGACGTGGCCCAGGATCTGGTGGTTACCGAGGATGATTGCGGCACCGAGGAAGGCCTGATGATCCGCCCGGTTATCGAGGGTGGCGATGTCGTGGTCGAGCTTGGCGAGCGTATTCTCGGCCGGGTCACCCAGGACGAGATCCTCGACGAGGACGGTTCGGTTGCCATTCCCCGCGGTACTCTGATTGGCGAGCGGGAAGTGGATATCGTCAACCGGCTCAACATCGACGAGATGAAGGTCCGTTCCGCGGTCACCTGCGAAACCCGCTACGGCATCTGCGCCGCCTGCTACGGGCGCGAACTTGCCCGCGGTCACCAGGTCAACAAGGGCGAGGCCGTCGGCGTCATCGCGGCCCAGTCCATCGGTGAGCCGGGCACCCAGCTCACCATGCGGACCTTCCACATCGGTGGCGCGGCCTCCAGTTCCGCCTCGGTCAACAGCATCGAGGTCAAGAACAGCGGCACCATCAAGTTCCACAACGTCAAGACCGTGACCAACTCCGCCGGCAAGCAGATCTCCGTATCCCGCTCCGGCGAGATCGGCGTCATCGACGACAGTGGCCGCGAAAAGGAACGCTACAAGCTGCCCTATGGCGCCGAGTTCCAGGTCAAGGAAGGCGACAAGGTGGATGCCGGCACGACCGTGGCCACCTGGGATCCGCACATGCACCCGATCATCACCGAGGTGGCTGGTCGCGTGAAGTTCGTAGATTTCATCGAGTCGGTTACGGTTCAGCACAAGACCGACGAGATCACCGGTCTGACCACCATCGAAGTGATGGATGATTCGGTGCGCTCGAGCCAGGGCAAGGATCTGCGTCCGACCATCCAGCTGGTCGACGAGAACGGCGAAACCCTGTGCTATGCCGGCACCAACATCCCGGCCAACTACATGCTGCCGGGCGGCGCCATCGTCAACGTCACCGACGGATCGAAGATCGAGGTCGGTGATGTACTGGCGCGGATTCCGCAGGAGTCCTCGAAGAACCGGGACATCACCGGTGGTCTGCCGCGGGTTGCCGACCTGTTCGAGGCGCGCAAGCCCAAGGAGCCGGCAGTGCTGGCCGAGATGACCGGCACCATTTCCTTTGGAAAGGAAACCAAGGGCAAGAAGCGCCTGGTCATCACCAACGAGAACGGCGAAAGCGTCGAGACCCTGATACCCAAGTTCCGCCACATCAACGTGTTCGAGGGCGAGCATGTGGAGAAGGGCGAAGTGCTGGTGGATGGCGAGCTGGACTCCCACGACATCGTGCGCATCAAGGGCATCGCCGAACTCACCAGCTACATGGTTAACGAGGTGCAGGATGTGTATCGCCTGCAGGGCGTCGGCATCAACGACAAGCACATCGAGGTCATCGTGCGGCAGATGCTGCGCAAGGTCACCATCACCGACGGCGGTGACACCCGCTTCCTGCGTGGCGATCAGGTCGACAAGGCCCGTGTGCTCGACGAAAACGACCGCATGATCGCGGCCAACAAGAAGCCGGCCACCTTCAATCAGGAGCTGCTCGGCATCACCAAGGCCTCGCTGGTTACCGAGTCGTTCATCTCCGCGGCCTCCTTCCAGGAGACCACGCGCGTGCTTACCGAAGCCTCGGTCAAGGGCGCCCGCGACGACCTGCGCGGTCTGAAGGAGAATGTCATTGTCGGTCGCCTGATCCCTGCCGGTACCGGCCAGCGCTACCACGAGGAGCGTCGTGCCAAGCGCATCAAGCCGAGCATGCCGGTGATCCCTGCCGACGAGGAAATGCCCGAGATGCCGGTGATGCCGGAATCCCTGGCATCCGAGGATGCGCCTGCCGAGGAGACCAGCGGCGGCGCGGGCGAGGAATAGCGCCGCTGCCGCGGCCGCTGCCAGCCATTTAGCGGTTGACAGCGGCTTGCGGCAGCACTAGAATTCCGCCTCCCTGACGACAGGCCTTGTTCGCAAGGCCCGTCGCAACGATGGTCAAACGACAGTAACCGTCCGGGTGGAGCAGCTTGCCGGCTGCGCCACGCCAACGGTTGCTGTTTTTTTTCTGAACAATGAAACGAGAACGACTTCAGCTCAACCAGGAGTACTGAACAATATGGCAACCATCAACCAGCTGGTAAGAAAGCCGCGCAAATCGAAGACCTACAAGAGCAATGTCCCGGCACTCGAGGCATCGCCGCAGAAGCGTGGCGTCTGTACCCGCGTCTACACCACCACCCCGAAGAAGCCGAACTCGGCTCTGCGCAAGGTGGCTCGTGTGCGTCTTACCACTGGTTACGAGGTTACTGCCTACATCGGTGGCGAAGGTCACAACCTGCAGGAGCACAGCGTGGTGCTGGTGCGCGGCGGTCGTGTCAAGGATCTGCCGGGTGTCCGCTACCATGTCGTGCGCGGCGCGCTGGATACCCAGGGCGTATCCGATCGCCGTCAGGGTCGTTCCAAGTACGGCGCCAAGCGTCCCAAGTCATAAGGGTAGAGAGTCATGCCGAGAAGAAGAGAAGTCCCGAAGCGCGAAGTCCTGCCGGATCCGAAGTTCGGCGACCAGCAGGTTTCCAAGTTCATCAACATGATCATGAAGGACGGCAAGAAGTCCGTCGCCGAAAAGATCATGTACCAGGCGCTCGATACCGTGATGCAGCGGGGTCACCAGGACTGCGTGGAGCTGCTCGAGAAGGCGCTGGAAAATGTTCGCCCGGTGGTCGAGGTCAAGTCCCGCCGTGTCGGTGGCGCCACCTATCAGGTGCCGATCGAGGTGCGTCCGTCGCGCCGCAATACCCTGGCCATGCGCTGGCTCATCGATGCCGCGCGCAAGCGGGGCGAAAAGACCATGGCCGCCAAGCTGGCGGGTGAGCTGCTCGATGCGGCCGAGAACAAGGGCTCCGCGGTGAAGAAGCGCGAAGACACGCACAAGATGGCGGAAGCGAACAAGGCGTTCTCTCACTTCCGTTGGTAAGCAACGGATAACGGAGGCCCGGTGGTGGCGCGTACAACCCCGATCAGCCAGTACCGCAACATCGGTATCATGGCTCACATCGACGCCGGCAAGACCACCACGACCGAGCGCATCCTGTATTACACCGGCGTCTCGCACAAGATCGGCGAGGTGCACGACGGCGCTGCCACCATGGACTGGATGGAGCAGGAGCAGGAGCGGGGGATCACCATCACCTCGGCTGCGACCACCTGCTTCTGGAGCGGCATGGACCAGCAGTTCAAGCAGCACCGGATCAACATTATCGACACGCCTGGGCATGTCGATTTCACCATCGAGGTGGAGCGCAGTCTGCGCGTTCTCGATGGTGCCTGCGCAGTGTTCTGCGCGGTCGGCGGTGTCGAACCGCAGTCGGAGACCGTGTGGCGGCAGGCCGACAAGTACGGCGTGCCTCGCATTGCCTTCGTCAACAAGATGGATCGATCCGGCGCCGACTTCCTGCGCGTGGTCGAGCAGATTCGCGAGCGTCTGGGTTCGACGCCGGTGCCGATGCAGCTCAATGTCGGTGCCGAGGACGAATTCCGCGGCGTGGTCGACCTGCTGAAGATGAAGGTCATCCTGTGGGACGAGTCCAGCATGGGCATGACCTATGAGGAGCAGGAGATCCCGGAAGAGCTGCGGGCGCAGTGCGAAGAGTTGCGCGAGCAGCTGGTCGAGGCGGCGGCCGAGGCCGATGACCTGCTGATGGAGCGCTACCTGGAGTCCGGCGATCTCGAGAACGACGAGATCCGGCGCGGCATCCGAAAGCGCACCCTGAAGGGGGAGATCGTTCCGGTCTTCTGTGGCAGCGCCTTCAAGAACAAGGGCGTGCAGGCGATCCTCGATGCGATCGTGGAATACCTGCCCTCGCCGCTGGATGTGCCGCCGGTACAGGGCGAGACACCCGACGGCAAGGTCGTCGAGCGGCATGCCGACGACAAGGAGCCGTTTGCGTCGCTGGCATTCAAGATCGCCACCGACCCCTTCGTCGGTACCCTGACCTTCATCCGGGTCTACTCGGGTGTGTTGAAATCCGGAGACACGGTGCTCAACTCGGTCAAGGGCAAGAAGGAGCGCATCGGTCGGCTGCTGCAAATGCACGCGAATTCGCGCGAGGAGATCAAGGAAGTCCGCGCCGGCGATATCGCCGCAGCGGTCGGACTTAAGGAGGTCACCACCGGTGACAGCCTGTGCGCGATCAACGCGCCGATCGTGCTCGAGCGAATGGAGTTCCCCGAGCCGGTGATCTCGGTGGCGGTGGAACCGAAAACACAGGCCGACCAGGAAAAGATGGCGGTGGCCCTGGGCAAGCTGATGCAGGAGGATCCGTCCTTCCGCGTCCATACCGACGAGGACTCGGGGCAGACCATCATCTCCGGCATGGGCGAGCTGCACCTGGAGATCATCGTCGACCGCCTGCAGCGCGAATTCGGCGTCGCGGCGAACATCGGCAAGCCCCAGGTGGCTTACCGGGAAAGCATCAGCAAGACGGTCGAACAGGAAGGCAAGTTCGTCCGTCAATCCGGTGGCCGGGGCATGTACGGACATGTCTGGCTCAAGCTGGAGCCCCTGCCGCGAGGCAGCGGTTACGAATTCGAAGACGCCATCGTCGGTGGCGTGGTGCCGAAGGATTTCATTCCTGCGGTGGACAAGGGAGTGCAGGAGCAGATGCGCAATGGCGTGCTCGGCGGATTCCCGATGGTCGACATCAAGGTGACGCTGTTCGACGGCTCCTACCACGATGTCGACTCGAACGAGATGGCATTCAAGCTGGCCGGCATGCAGGCCATGCGCGAAGGTGCGCAGAAGGCCGGGCCGATCCTGCTTGAGCCGGTGATGAAGGTCGAGGTGGTGACGCCCGAGGAGTATATGGGCGATGTCATGGGCGACCTCAATCGCCGACGCGGCCTGGTCGAGGGCATGGACGATGCGCCGGCCGGCAAGATCATACGGGCAAGAGTGCCCCTGTCGGAGATGTTCGGTTACGCAACCGACCTGCGCTCCGCAACCCAGGGTCGGGCGACCTACTCGATGGAGTTCGACTCCTACGAGGAAGCGCCGAAGAATGTGGTAGAGGCTGTCGTCAAGCGCGGCGGCTGATTGCATCATCAATCAAGGTACGAGAACACAGAGGTAAACAGGTCGTGTCTAAGGAAAAATTCGAAAGAACGAAACCCCATGTGAATGTGGGAACGATCGGTCACGTGGATCATGGCAAGACAACGCTGACAGCGGCGCTGACCAAGGTCATGGCCGAAGAGCGCGGTGGCGAAGCCAAGGCCTTCGACGAGATCGA
>WGBK01000143.1 GCA_015494335.1 Gammaproteobacteria bacterium
GGACTCGGCCACCTCGAAGGCACCACCGGTCTTCAAGGCCAGGCGCTTGAGCAACACCTCGTCGGCATTCTTCGACAGCGCGATGGCATAGACCTTGACCCCGCTTTCCTCCAACTGGTCGGCAAGGTCGAACATCACACGCTCGCGCGAGGCCTCGTTTCGTTCCGGTTTCTTGGAGATATCCACCTTGCCGTCGGTCAACAGCACCAGGGTGCGCCGGGTTTTCGGATCCTTCTTCTGCCAGCCCTTGAGGGCTCTCTTGATCGCGCCCTCAATGTTGGTATAAAGGCCGCGCGAGTGGATTTTCTCCGCACCGGCATCGGCACGGCGTCGCCAGGCCTTGTCCACGCGTCCCCACTTGACCTCCTCGTTGACATAACGACCGAAGGTCCACACGCCCGCCTTCGATCCGCCCGGAATCAGCCCGGTGAGCATGCGCAGGGCCGGCTTGCGCAGGTTCTGCGGATCGGTCTTGACCATGCTGCCGGATACATCGATGAGAATGCGGATGTCATCGGCGGCCTGCAGCGGCGAAGCCAGCAGCAAAATCAGAAGCAGAACGGAATATCGGACAAGCGAGGCAATCATCGGCGGGCAGTGAGGTCCAAGAGGTATACTATGAACCCCGAGTATAGAAGCTCGGCACCAGCCTGCAGGAAGCCCTGATGAACCAGTCGATCGAGTCCGCCAGCGATCCCGGAGATGCCTATCGCATCACCAGCGCCTACGACTGGGTGGCCCGCGCCTTTCGTGTCACCCGGCGCCTGTTGAAACTGGAGATGCAACTGCACTCTGATTCGGCGGACGACCCCGGGAGCCTGATCCAGGGTGGCGACATCTTCCTGTTCAACCACTTCGCCCGCTTCGAAACCTTCATACCGCAATACCTGATGTACGAACAGGCCGGGGTCTATTGTCGTTCCATCGCCGCGCCCGAATTCTTCGACGACGAACGCTTCGGCGCCTTTCTGCGCTCCGTCGGCGTGGTGCCGAACAACCTGCCGGGGCTGTTCCCCTTTCTGGCCCGCGAGGTGCTGCACGGGCGCAAACTGGTGATCTTTCCCGAGGGCGGCATGGTCAAGGACAAGCGGGTTCTGGATGCCAAGGGGCGTTTCAGCATCTACTCGCGAACCGCCATGGAAAGGCGCAAGCAGCATCGCGGCGCGGCGGTCATCGCGCTGGCCCTGGATGCCTTCAAGACCGCGCTGTTGCGCGACTACTCGCGCGGCGATCACGGCCGCATCGACCGCTGGGCCGAACAGCTCGGCTTCGAAAACCGCGAAGCACTGCTCGTCCGCGCCCTCAAGCCGACCCGGATCGTGCCCGCCCATATCACCTTCTACCCCCTGCGCGTCAGCGACAATCTGCTGTACCAGGCGGCACGGCTGTTCAACAAGCGCATCGACCGTCGCTTCGCCGAAGAACTGCTGATCGAAGGCAACCTGCTGCTGCGCGAAACCGACATGGACATCCGCTTCGCCGAACCGCTGGAAATGGATGGCTACTGGCACTGGTGGGAGAAACAGATGCTGCCCAATGTCGTACACTGTTTCGACAGCCTGGATGAACTGTTCACGCTGGATACCCACAGCCGCCACTGGAGCGGTCGCGTCCATGCCTTCGGCATGCGCAAGAAATCGAACCGGGTTCGAGACGACTACATGAAACGCATGTACCAGGCGGTTACCGTCAACCTCAGCCACATCGCCTCGCGGCTGCTGCTGGATGCCCTCGAATCCGGCCAGCGCCGCATCGAGGCCGACGATTTCCATCACTGGCTCTACCTGGCGATCAAGCGCCTGCAGAACCGCCCCGACTATCATCTGCACAACAGCCTGCTCGACCCGGCCGAATACCAGCGACTGCCCAGGGGCGACAGCCATCGCCTGCGCCAGTTCCTCGAACAGTCGGAACGCCTCGGGCTGATCCGGCGCGACGGCAATCACTACGAGTTGCTGGACAAGCTGAGCGAGGAATTCGGCTTCGACGAGATCCGCAGCGAGAACCCCATCGTCGTCTACGCCAACGAGATCGCCCCCCTGCAGGGCATCAATGAATTGCTGCGTTCGATCCCCGGCGAGGCCGCGCGCATGACCGAGCGCGACTGGGCCGAACTGTGCTACGACGACCAGCGACGCAGCCTCGACTTCGACCGCCGGCGCTACGACCGCCCGCGCTATCGCGAGATCAACGCCGCGCAGACCGCCACCGCCGATGCCAACTGGTTCCGCCTGTTGCAGAAGAAGGAATCCCCCGGCGTGGTGCTGGTGCATGGCCTGCTGGCTTCACCGGCCGAGATGCGACCGATCGGCGAACGCCTGTACGCCGCCGGCTTTCATGTGATCGGCGTGCGCGTCAAGGGCCACGGCACTTCGCCCTGGGACCTGCGCGACCGCAACTGGCCGGAATGGATCGAATCGGTGGTCAGCGGCGTCGAGATCCTGCGCCCCTGGAGCCAGCGCATCCACCTGCTGGGTTTCTCCGCCGGCGGGCTGATGGCGCTGCGCTGCGTCCAGGAACGGACTTCACTGGACATCGACAGCGTCACCAGCGTCAGCGCGCCGGTACTGTTCCGCGAGCGCAACACGCGCTGGGTGCCGCTGCTGAACCAGGCCAACCGCATCGCGCGCCTGCTCGGCAGCGAGGGCATCGCCCCCTTCCGCGACAACCAGCCGGAGCACCCCGAGATCAACTACGCGCACATCCCGATCCGTGCCGTGTACCAGTTGCAGAGGCTGATCGAGCGCTTTCTTGACGAACCGGCCGACCTCGCCTGTCCCGCGGTCTGTTTTCAGGGCGATCACGACCCGGTGGTCAAGGCCGAAAGCGTGGACATCCTCTGCGACCACATCCAGGCACCCTCGAAGGAACGCATTCTGATTCACAGCGACCGCCACGGCATCGTGGTCGAGGACATCGACCACAGCCATCAGCGAATCATCGACAAGCTGCTCGAGCTGGATCGGCAGGCCGGGGAAGGCAAACCGCGAGAGAAATGAGTTACCAGGGCCTGTTGCGCAAGTGCAAACGGTACAACAGGGGCGACACCCACCACTCGAACAGCGTGAACAGAACCACCGCGAACAGGATGTCCAAGACATCCAGCCCCAGCGCTTCGCGCAGCAGCCACAACGGCAACAGGGATTCTGGCCACTGGTCGAGACCGCGGAAGCGCGCACTGGGCTCCAGGCCCATGCGGCGCTTGACGAAGCTCGTCAGCCCATCGCCCAGCATGGCCCAGACGCCGAACCCGGCGCCGACTCCCGCCCCGATCCCCAGCCAAACACCAAAGATTACACCAGCCAGGATAGCCGATAACAGGCCACGCCAGGTCTTGGAATGCCCAAGCAAGGGACGCCCGTCCGTGAAGCGCAGGCCGAAATCCACGGGCCAGGCGCAGCAGCGCCCCAGCAGATCGCGCGCCAGGATCGGGGCGCCGTGGACCAGCACCAGCAGGGTCGCCGCCTGCAGAATCGCCAGCCAATCTCCACCCATCCATGCCACCTCCGTTTCGAATTGTCGTGCACTTCACAGGTTGCGGCAAAACAGTGGTCCTATACTGGCGCAAAAAAGGAGCAGGAGGAAGCCATGGTTCCCGCAGAACAGCGAAGCAGCATCACCCAGTTCGAACTCGGCCAGATGTTCCGCAAGGCGCCCGAGGATCAGCGCGACTACCGCCAGGCCGCCGCCTGGTTTGCCCGTTCGGCGCGGCAGGGACTGCGCGACGCCCAGTACATGACCGGCCTGATGCACGCC
>WGBK01000144.1 GCA_015494335.1 Gammaproteobacteria bacterium
CCGACAGGGCTGAAAATGCTGTACGGCCTGAACTACACGCCCTCTGGGCAATCAACCGAGAAGATGAAAATATGAACCCCAAACTGATGATCAAAACCGGAATCCTCGCCTTCGGCCTGATGGGCGCATCGGTCGCACCAGCCGCAAACATCGTCAAATGGAACGCCGCTGGCGGCGAGGAAGAGGAAGCATTGAAACTCAAGCCCGACCTCGAGAACGGCCTGGATGTATTCGAAGTCTGCTCCGCCTGTCACCTCACCGAAGGCTGGGGTGTGAAGAACGGCACCTTTCCGCAGATCGCCGGTCAGCATCGCAATGTGCTGATCAAGCAGCTGGCCGATATCCGCGCCGGCAACCGCGACAACCCGACCATGTACCCTTTTTCACTGCCCGAATCCATCGGTGATGCCCAGGCGCTGGCCGATGTCACCGCCTATATCTCCAAGTTGCCGATGAATCCCGACTGGGGCAAGGGTCCCTGGGCACCCGGTACCCCTGAATACGCCGAGGGTGAAAAGCTGTTCAAGGAGAACTGCGTCAAGTGCCACGGCAAGCACGGCGAAGGCAACAACGAGAAGTTCTACCCGCGAATCCAGGGACAGCACTTCGAGTACATGATGCGTCAGTTCAAGTGGATCCGGGACGGCAAGCGCCGTAACGCCAATCCGGACATGATCAAGCAGATCAAGAACTTCAGCGACGATGACATGAAGAAAGTTATCAACTATGTCAGTCAGCAGAAGGTCGACCCGAAATTGCTGGCACCCTCCAAGGATTGGCAGAATCCCGATTTTGCGGACTGACCCAAACCTCGGAAACCAGCTGCAACATCGCTCCCGCTTCGGCGGGAGCGTCGTTTGAAGCATTCGAAAAACCATACAATGACAGCGGCATTACTGCGAGTTTGACGTAATTGTTCTCGCATAGCCTCCAGGCTCGAGGCCGCCCAATTCCCTATCAGCCTACAAGGGGCCAAGTACATGACGACCGACACGCAAAAGAAACAGACCCTGATGGTAGCCCTGCTGTCCCTGATCGGCATCGGCATCCTGGCAGCCATCTTTTCCTCTTCGGTATGGTGGGTATCTCTGACAGCCCCCAACTATCCTCCGGAATCCTTTCCGGACGGCGTGCGCATCGAATTTCATGTCAACGGCGTTTTCAACGGCTGTCAGCTGCAGAAGAAACAGGAAATCGAAGAAAAGGAAGCTCTCGACTGTGTCCATGAAATGGACACCATCAACCATTATGTCGGCATGTACCCGATTGCCGCCGGTGCTCCGATCGAACGGGCCTTTGGCCAATTCCTGATGGTCTTCCTCGCCATCATGCTGCTCGGCTTCCTGTGCGTCCGACCGAAGTTCCGTGTCGCCATTCTGGCCATCGGCTTTTCCGGACTGACCCTTTGGATGTACCTCACCCTGTTCACCGAGAACGGCATCGCCTACGAGAACGAGGGCTATATCGAATCTCTGGTCACCGCACTCGATCAAGATGCCAAGGACAATGCCGAGGGCGAAGATGAAATCGTCATCGGCGGCATCACCGGCGTACTCAAGCAGTCGCTCGAGGAATCCGGTGTGGAAGTCGTACTGCCTTCGGAAATGGAAAAAAAGAAGAAAAAGAGCAAGCCGACCGGCAAGCAGGAGCTGATCGATCAGCTGAAGGCGACCTATGAAGTGGACCGTGCCAAGTCCAACGGCAAGATGGAGCCCTGGAATGGCAGCGCACTGCAGGTCATGACCTGGCACTACGACAAGACGCTTGGTCGTTATTTCAACAATCGTGCTGAAATCGAGCCGATGGTCAAGAAACTGCATATCGCCATCATTACAGCCTTCGCGGGCCTGGTGTTCGCCATGTTGTTGTTGATCTGGGGCGCACGCAAGAACGGTGGTTTGTTCTACTGGTTGCTGGTGCTGGTGCCGATGGCATTGCCTGTCTTTTTTGTGATCGACTATTCAGCCTGGCTGTGGTGGTATGGCCATACCCTCAACGACATGGGTGCCTTCTCGGTCAAGCCCTTCATGCCCACAGTGTTCGGTGACGGCAAGGTAGCCCAGTTCACCACTCATTCCTACCCCGATCTCGGGTTTGGACTGATGGTTCTGCTGTCCCTGATTCTGGCCGTGGCCGCGTTGATCCGGCGCAAGCAATTCAAGGACAGCAACCCGGCCTGACGCCATGCCCATGCGCCTGTTCATGCTGTTCCTGCTGACGCTCGCCGTAGCCGGCGAGTCGTCGGCAGCAGGCTACCCCTCATTGCAGGATCTGGTGGACCAGGCCAAGCCCAACTCGACCCTGGTGCCACCACCTGGCACCTATGCCGGACCGGTCATGCTGGATTTCCCTCTGACCATCGACGGCAAGGGAAAGGTTACCATTGATGGCGGAGGCGAAGGTTCGGTGATCTATATCGACACCGATGGCGCCGTGATCAAGAACCTGCACATCACGAATTCAGGAGATTCCCACAACGACATCGACGCAGGCATCCAGGTACGAGGCAATTTCAATGTCATCAAGGACAATGTAATCGACAACTGCCTGTTCGGAGTCGATATCCAGCAATCCAACAACAACATCGTCCGACGCAACCATATCTCCTCCAAGGACCTCGACCTGGGAGTACGCGGAGACTCCGTGCGTCTGTGGTACAGCTTCAATAACAAGATTACCGACAACGTCATCCGCAACAGCCGTGACATGGTGGTCTGGTACTCGGCGGACAACACCATCGCGCGCAATGATTCGCGAGGCGGGCGATATTCCTTGCATTTCATGTATTCGCGTTTCAACGATGTCGACTCCAATCACTACGAGCACAACTCCGTCGGGGTATTCCTGATGTATTCCGACAGCGTGAAAGTACACGACAATTACATTGCCTACGCCAACGGCCCCACCGGCATGGGTGTCGGTTTCAAGGAAACCTCCGATGTCGAAATCGCCAACAACCAGATCCTCTATTGCGCCACCGGCCTGTACATCGATGTCTCGCCCTATGACCCGGAAGCCACCAACCGCATCCACGACAACACCATCGCATTCACCAGTATTGCAGTGGATTTTCTCAACGACTGGAAAGGCAATATCTTCGAGCGCAACTATTTCAAGGGCAACCTGGTCCAGGTCTCGGTGGCCGGCGGCGGCAGTGCCAACCGCAATGTCTGGAAAGGCAATTACTGGGACGACTACGAAGGCTTTGACCTGAATCACGATGGCATCGGTGATCAACCCTATCAGCTCTTCAACTACGCCGATCGCATCTGGATGGACGTGCCACCCGCACGTTTCTTCCAGGGCACACCGGTGATGGCGGTACTGGATTTTCTCGAGCGACTGGCGCCCTTCAGCAAACCCGTGCTGCTGGTCAACGACGAACAACCCCTGATGTCCGCCCAGGACCACAGCGACATCGCCCTGAACGAGTAAAGGTCATGAGCAAAGAAACGCCCAACAAACCCGCCAAACGCCCTGTCAGCAAGGCCAAGCTGGACAAGCAGCGCCGTGAATTCATGCGTTCCACCGCCCTGGTCGGCGGTATCGTCGGCCTCTCGCTGCTGGGGCTGACTCCCGCCATCAGTGGCGCCGCACTGCGCCTGCGCCCCCCGGGTGCGATCAAGACTCCGCTGGATGAAGAAAAGTTTCTCGCGGCCTGCATCAAGTGCGGCCAATGCGTCCAGGTATGTCCGGTGGAAGCCATCAAACTGGCCGACCTGATTGATGGTGTCGGCGTTGGCGTACCGCACATCGAACCGCGCGAACAGGCCTGTGATTTCTCCTGCGATGGCCTGCAATGCGTACTCGCCTGCCCCACCGGTGCCCTGACCCACGAACTCGATTACCCGGCCGACGCCCGCATGGGTTTCGCGGTACTGAAACATCCCGCAAGCTGCCTTGCGGTCCAGGGCAAGGGATTCAAGGGCGTGGCACGAGGTCCCGATTTCCCGGGCAAGCTGCGCTACGACGAGATCGACCGCTGGAACCCGATCCCGGTCGCCGATCACCCCTACGATCTCGAAATCTGCGATCTCTGCGTGCGCCAATGCCCGATCGAGATCCGTATCGCCCAGTGCGAGGAAAAGAAGAAACAGGGCGACGACAAGCCCAAGGCCCGGGTCGCCATGCAGATGGGCAACGAATGCCCGCCCAAGCATGCCATTGAGTTGCGTCCCATCGACAACGGCGACGGCGTCAAGCGGCTGCAGCCAGTGGTACTTGACGGCTGTGTCGGCTGCGGCGTCTGCGAGATGATCTGCCCGGTGGGTGACGACCAGCCCGGTTCTGCCGCCATCGTCATCGACATCCATCAAACCACGGATTCCCGTAGGAGCTGAACATGAATTACATCAAGGAATCCCTGTCCCAGGTCTTCGGCAACGACCCCAAACGCCCGAGCAAGGACGAGCAGCCGGAAGAGCTGAAACAGATCTACGAGAAGAAACGCGGCACCCTGACCAAGGAATACCTGCTTTCCATCGAGCATCACAGCCATGTGCTCGGCAAATGGATGAAGCGGCGCTGGCTGACCCTGCTGTTTGTCAACTTCCTGTTCCTGATCTCCTACAAGCTCGACATTCAGCTGCTCGAGGGTGCGATGACCGCCTCTCGCTTCATTGGCTTCCACTTTGCCGACCTCAATTCGGCGCTGCAGGTCATGCTGGCCTACAAGCACGTGGTGCTGAACCTGCTGATCGGAACTGCTACCGTGTTCACCCTGTGGCTGTTGCTCGGCGGACGCACCTTCTGTTCCTGGGTCTGCCCCTACCATCTGCTCTCGGAATGGGCCGAGTACCTGCATCTGTGGCTGGTCAAGAAAAAGATCGTCAAGAATGTTAAATTCCACCGCAAGACCCGCGCCGTGTTCTACGTCATCTTCGCGCTGCTGGCGCTGGTTACCGGCTTCACCGTGTTCGAGACCATCTCGCCCACCGGCATCGTCAGTCGCGCCATCATTTACGGCCCCGGACTGGCACTGATCTGGGTCGGCGCCCTGCTGTTGTTCGAGGTGTTCGTGTCGCGTCGCTTCTGGTGTCGCTATGTCTGCCCCATCGGCATCACCTATGCCGCGGTAGGCACCCTGTCGCCGGTGCGAATCGAGTACAATGCCGAGGCCTGTCACCACGAGGGCGATTGCCGCAAGGTTTGCCTGGTGCCCCATGTACTGGATGTGACGATCCGCGGGCGCGCCCACGATGTGCGCCAGGATCTGACCTCGGACTGCACCCGCTGCGGGATGTGCGTGGACATCTGTCCCACGGATTCGCTCAACTTCAAGATCAAGGGGCTGGACAAGTTCCTGTAGGACACCGACTCGATGATTGAATTTTCCGGCGTTTCCAAGCGCTTTCGCCGTCTCGAGGTTCTCAAGGGCATCGACCTGCGCATCGACCGCGGACAGCGCGTCGCGCTGGTCGGCTCCAACGGCGCCGGCAAGACCACGCTGATCCGTTGCCTGCTCGGCGAATACACCTACCAGGGCCAGGTCACCATAGACGGCGAAGCGCCGCGGGAGCACCGCCAGAGCGTGCTGTCGAAGATCGGCTTCGTGCCCCAGCTGCCACCGCCCCTGCGCATGCCCGTAGGCCAGCTGGTGCGCTTTTCCGCCAGCCTGTGCAAGGCCGATCCGGAGCGCATGAACGCGGTTGCCGACGAGCTTGGCTTCGACGCCCGGCGTTATCGCCATCATCCCTTCTTCAAGCTGTCCGGCGGGCAGAAACAGAAACTGCTGATCGCCATCGCCCTCGGGCGCGAATCGGAACTGCTGGTAATGGACGAGCCAGCTGCCAACCTCGACCCCGATGCACGTCACCAGCTGTTTCGGCTGCTGGCCGAAAAACAGGACAAGGCGGCGATGCTGATTTCCAGCCATCGGCTCGACGAGGTGGCTTCGCTGGTCAACCGGGTGATCGAGATGGACCAGGGCCGGATCATCCTCGACGACGAGGTGGCCGACAGCGTCGACATGACCAGCCGGCTGCGGGTCACCGTCACCATGACCCGGGCCGAACCCGCCTTCGCCAAGGCGCTGTCGGAGTGGGGGTTCGTCGAGGATGGAGAAGCGGTAAGCTGGCTTGGCGTCATCGCCGGCCCGGACCGGCTGCGTTTCCTCGGCATGATCTCGCGCTATGCGGCCCTGATCGCCAGCCTCGAGATGCAGGAAATGGCCGCGGAAGAAGGGGCCGTCGATGTCGCCTGAGCGTCGTCATTTTCTGCTGCTTTCCGCCAGCCTGCCTCTGTGGACGCTGGCCGGTTGCTCCAGCGAACCGGAAACCGGACCCGTGGAAGTGCATTTTGATCGCGATGCCTGCACCCGCTGTCGCATGGTACTGTCGGACCCGCGCTTTGCTGCCGAAGTGCGCTGGTTTCCCGAAGGCAAGCGATCGAAGGTCGCCAAGTTCGATGATGTCGGTTGCGCCACGCTGTGGCTCGAACAGCAGCCCTTTCGTGACGATCCGCGTACCGAGATCTGGGTCGCCGATCATCGCAACAAGCAGTGGATCGACGCCCGCAAGGCCTGGTATGTGCCCCTCAACGGATCGCCGATGGAGTATGGACTCGGAGCACAGAGCGACCCGGCCGAAGGCGCGCTCGATTTCGAGCAGGCCAAGGCGCACATTCGCGAGATCGAAGAGAAATTCAACGTCCACGGGCAGCAGCTGAAGCAGCGTCTCGAGGAACAGGCGCGTAAACGTGCCCTCAAACAGGCGGAATCGAAATGAAGCACCTCTGGCTCACGGCCTATACCGATGTCATCGAATCCCTGCGCGCGCGCTGGTTCATGGTCTATTCACTGGTGTTCGGCGGTATCGTGGTGATCCTGTTCGCCTTCGGTCTTTCCGAATCCCGCATCATGGGCTTCACCGGCCTGTCGCGTCTGCTGGTGACCTACATTCAGCTGTCGATGGCCATCCTGCCCATCTTCGTCCTCATCACCACGGTCCGATCCGTGGCCGGCGACCGCGAGGCCGGCGTGTTCGAATACATGCTGTCGCTGCCGGTGTCCCTGTCGGCCTGGTTCTGGGGCCGCTTCTTCGGTCGCTTCTTCGTGGTCTTCCTGCCCGTCTTCCTGGCCATGCTCGGCGCCGTGATCTGGGGTCTGGCCAAGGGCTCCGAGATCCCCTGGAATCTGTTCATCTACTACAGCGGCCTGTTGATGGCGTTGGCCTGGTGTTTCCTCGGCATCGGCATGCTGATCTCCACCATCGCCCGCTCCTCCGATGTGGCCCAGGGCGCGGCCTTCCTGGTCTGGCTGACGCTGCTGCTGTTCCTCGACCTGATCCTGCTCGGAGTACTGATCCAGGAGCGCCTGCCGCCCGATACCGCCGTCGCCATCGCACTGATCAACCCGCTGCAGGTGTTCCGCACCGCCACCATGATGCTGTTCGATCCGCAACTGGTACTGCTTGGCCCCACCGCCTATGTCATCCTCGACCGCTTCAGCGTCGAAGGCTACATGGCCTGGGCCGTGTTCTACCCGATCTTCTTCGGCAGCCTCGCCGCCGCCCTCGGCTACTTCCTGTTCCGCCGCAGCGACCTGCCCTGAGTTTCGATGAGCGAGAATCAAAAACTTTGGCTGACCAACGGCCTGGTCGCCGGGCTGTTGCTGCTGGGGCTGCTGACCTGGATGTTCTGGCCAGAGCCGGAGCCGGAAGTAATCGTCCTCGAACCCGATCCCGCCTGCGATCTGCGAGCCGGTCCCTGCGAACTGCGTACGCCCGGCGGGGAGAGGGTCCGCTTTGGCATCCAGCCCCTCGACATCCCAGTCGGCAAGACCCTTAAGCTCAGCGTCGAGATGGACGGCGCTCCGGCCGATGACGTCGATGTCGACATCAATGGCGTAGACATGGACATGGGCCTGCGGCCCTACCCGCTGAAATCCCGCGACGGCAGGCACTTCTCCGGACCGGGCGGTCTCAACTACTGCAGCCGCGGCATCATGGAATGGGAAGCCCGGGTTCGTGTTCACCAGGGAAATCGCCGTATCATTGCCCCTTTCCGTTTCATTACCGAGGCACCGGATCCTGCACAAGCGCCGAATACTGAAGCCAGCCAATGAGAACGAAGACCCTCATTCTACCCGTCGCCTTTCTTTTCCTGGCCAGCCCACTGCTGAGCGGTGCGGAGAAAGACCTGGGACAACTGCGCCAGGGGGATTGCAGCGCACCGGAAC
>WGBK01000145.1 GCA_015494335.1 Gammaproteobacteria bacterium
ATCCGGCCTCGACCAGGGTTTCGAAGCCGGCCTTGACCAGTTCCACGGTGCCGCCGCAGAGCACGGCCTGCTCACCGAACAGGTCGGTTTCGGTCTCGTCCTTGAAGGTGGTCTCGATGATGCCGGTGCGGCCGCCGCCGATGGCGGAAGCGTAGGAGAGGGCGATGTCCTTGGCCTTGCCGGAGGCGTCCTGGAACACGGCGACCAGGTCGGGTATGCCGCCGCCGCGGACGAATTCGCTGCGCACGGTATGGCCGGGGGCCTTGGGCGCGATCATGATGACATCGAGATCGGCGCGCGGTACCACCTGGTTGTAGTGAATGGCAAAGCCGTGAGCGAAGGCCAGCACTGCGCCCTGCTTGAGGTTGGGTTCGATATCGCTGCGATAGAGCTGGGACTGGAATTCGTCCGGGGTCAGAATCATCACCAGGTCGGCGCCGGCGACGGCATCCGGGGTGTTCTTGACGGCAAGGCCGGCGGCTTCGGCCTTTTTGGCGCTGGCCGAACCTTCGCGCAGGCCGATGGTGACATCGACGCCGGAATCCTTGAGGTTGTTGGCGTGGGCGTGGCCCTGGGAGCCGTAACCGATGATGGCGACCTTCATGCCCTGGATGATGGAGAGATCGCAGTCTTTGTCGTAGTAGATGTTCATTGGGGGCCTCTTTTGGAGTTGTCAGTTTGGGTAGAGCGGGTTTACAGGTAATGCCATGGATCTCATCGAGATGGATGACTCCGGGCCGACAGCAGTCCAGCTCAGGGAACGCCGAAAACCCTTCCCTGGGGGCTTGACGGTGGCATCCCTGCCACCGATATCCCTGACCTGAACCGCTGCCACCCCTTTAGTCGATGACATCGGATTTACAGGGTCAGGGCCTTCTCGCCACGGGTGATGCCCATGGAGCCGGAACGCACGACCTCGATCACATCGGTTTCGTGCAGGGTGCCGAGGAAGGCGTTGAGCTTGTCGCTGGAGCCGGTCAGTTCGACGCAGTAGGTGGTGTCGGTGACATCGATGATGCGTGCGCGGAAGATGTCGGCCAGGCGGTAGATCTCGGCGCGCTTGGTCTCGCCCTCGGCGCGCAGCTTGACGAACATCATCTCGCGTTCGATGTAGTCGCCCTCGGTCATGTCCTGCAGCTTGACCACATCGATCAGCTTGTTGAGCTGCTTGGTGATCTGCTCGATGATGCGGTCTGAACCCTTGGTGACGATGGTCATCCGCGACAGGGTCGGGTCTTCGGTGGTGGCGACGGTCAGTGACTCGATGTTGTAGCCACGCGCCGAGAACAGGCCGGCGATGCGCGACAGCGCGCCGGACTCGTTTTCCACCAGCAGTGAAATGATGTGTCTCATCAGGCCAGTTCTCCTTCGGGGTTGATCGAATCCCGACGCTTCTGCTGGGTGGGTGAGATCTCCATGTCGTTGTGCGCTGCGCCAGCTTGGATCATCGGGTAGACGTTCTCGGTCTGGTCGGTGATCACGTCGAGGAACACGGTGCGGTCCTTGAGGCGGAAGGTTTCCTCCATCGCGTCGCGCAGGTCTTCCGGTTTCTCGACGCGGATGCCGACATGGCCGTAGCTTTCGGCCAGCTTGACGAAATCGGGCAAGGCGTCCATGTAGGAGTGGGAATAACGCTTCTCGTAGAAGAACTCCTGCCACTGCCGCACCATGCCGAGATAGCGGTTGTTGAGGCAGATGATCTTCACCGGCAGGTCATATTGCAGGCAGGTGGAGAGTTCCTGCAGGCACATCTGGATGCTGCCCTCGCCGGTGACGCAGGCGACATCGGCATCGCGGTGGGCCATCTTCACGCCCATCGCCGCCGGCAGGCCGAAGCCCATGGTGCCGAGGCCGCCGGAATTGATCCAGCGGCGCGGCTCGTCGAAGGGATAGAACTGGGCCGCGAACATCTGGTGCTGGCCCACGTCGGAGGTGACATAGGCGTTGCCTTCGGTCACTTCGTAGAGGGTTTCGATGACGCTCTGCGGCTTGATCAGCGGGCTCTCCCGGTCGTAGGCGAGGCAGTCCTGGGCCTGCCAGCCGTGGATGCGCTTCCACCAGGCGGCGAGCGCCGAGCCGTCGGGCTTGCGGCCGCTTTCGCGGATCTGGCCCAGCATGTCGCGCAGAACGGTGCGCACCTCGCCGACGATGGGTACATCGACATTGATGTTCTTCGAGATCGACGCCGGGTCGATGTCGATATGGATGATCTTCGCATTGGGGCAGAACTTGCTGGTGTCGCCGGTGATGCGGTCGTCGAAGCGGGCGCCAACGGCGAACAGCACATCGCACTCGTGCATCGCCATGTTGGCCTCGTAGGTGCCGTGCATGCCGAGCATGCCGACATTCTGCTTGTCGGTGCCGGGGTAGGCGCCGAGGCCCATCAGGGTCTGGGTGATCGGGTAGCCGAGTTCGCGCACCAGTTCGCGCAGCTCGTTGTGGGCCTCGCCGAGGATCACACCGCCGCCGCTGTAGATCATCGGTTGCTTCGCCGACAGCAGCAGGTCCACGGCCTTGCGGATCTGGCGCGGATGCCCCTTCACGGTCGGGTTGTAGGAGCGCATCTTGATCTCCTTCGGATACTCGTAGGGGATCTTGATCTGCGGCGCGGTGATGTCCTTCGGGATGTCCACCAGTACCGGGCCGGGGCGGCCGGTGGTGGCGACATAGAAGGCCTTCTTCAGCGTGATTGCCAGATCCTCGATGCGCTTGACCAGGAAGTTGTGCTTGACGCAGGGACGGGAAACGCCGACCGCGTCGACTTCCTGGAAGGCGTCGGAGCCGATCATGCCGCTGGGCACCTGGCCGGAAAGCACGACCAGCGGGATGGAATCCATGTAGGCGGTGGCAATGCCAGTGATGGCGTTGGTGGCGCCGGGGCCGGAGGTAACCAGCACCACGCCGGGCTTGCCGGTGGCGCGGGCGTAGCCGTCCGCGGCATGGGTTGCGCCCTGTTCGTGGCGCACCAGGATGTGCTTCACATCGTCCTGACGATGTATCGCGTCGTAGATGTGCAGAACCGCGCCGCCCGGATAGCCGAAGATGTGCTCGACACCCTCGTCCTTCAGGAACTGCACGATGATTTCAGAACCGGATAATTCCACCGTTTTTCCCCAGCAATGTGATAAGAAAACTTGATAATTCGAATTCGTGACGAACCGGAAATTCTATAACGGTTGCCAACCGATTGCACCCCGGAATAGGGTCCGAAAAGCACCGAAATGCCGCAATTTCGTTGCGATTCGAAACGCTTGGCGCCGTTGGCCGGATTGCGGGCAAACAAAAGCCGCGCAAGCGCGGCTTTCGTGTATCGAGCGGGAAGGGAAACCGCTCAGATGTAGAGGCAGATATCCGATTCGCCGGCAAACTCGAAGAAGGTGGCGGCGCCACCGAATTCGACGCCGTCGATGAAGGCCTTGGGGTCCATGTCGAACAGGTCCACGGTCATCTGGCAGGCGACGAGACGAACCTCGGCTTCCTGGCACAGTTCGCGCAGTTCCTCGACGCTGGCGACGCCCTTGGATTTCATCTTCTGCTTCATCATCATGGTCATCATGCTCTGCATGCCGGGCAGGGCCTGGATCAGGACCGGCATCGGCATCGGCATCGGCATGCCGGGGTTACCCAGCGAAGTGACCTGGAGATCCAGATCCTTCTTCAGCAGTTGCAGGCCGTAGAAGGTGAAGAAGATCTCGGTTTCATAGCCGAGTGCGGCCGCGGTGGATGCCAGGATGAAAGGCGGATAGGCCCAGTCCAGGGTTCCCTTCGTGGCGATGATCGCCATTTTTTTCTCGCTCATGAGCGCACCTCGCAAGGTAGGTTGTCGGGTGGTGTTACGCCTTCTTGATCAGGAACGTGAATTTGCCACCTTCTTCGCCGGAAGACATCAGTTCGTTGCCGGTCTGCTTGGCGAAGGCTTCGAAGTCTTTGACCGAGCCGGGATCGGTGGCGATGATGTGCAGAACCTGTCCGGATTCCATGTCGGCCAGGGTTTTCTTGGCGCGCAGGATGGGAAGGGGGCAATTCAGTCCGGATGCGTCGAGTTCACGATCGAAATCT
Source organism: Gammaproteobacteria bacterium (assembly GCA_015494335.1). Lineage (GTDB taxonomy): Bacteria > Pseudomonadota > Gammaproteobacteria > S144-22. The sequence continues at coordinate 4,060 of WGBK01000145.1, forward strand.
GCCATGGTATTTCTCCTCAGTTGTTGTAAAGGTTGTCTTCAAGCGGCGGTTGGCGCGCTGCTCTCGGAAAATGGACGCGTCTTTATAAGCCAATGCTTATTAAAAGGCAAGAATATGGATCAAGTCGGTCGCGTCGTTGTCCTACTCTCCTGCGTTGTTCACTGGATGCTTCCGGCCGGGCTCGGCTCGACATTGAGGCCGTGCTGTGCCCAGCTCATGATGCCACCCCTGAGGTTGTAGACATTGTTGATACCCTGCTGGTTCAGGAACATGCAGGCCTGGGCCGAGCGGCTGCCGGTACGGCAATAGATGATGTATTCCTTGTCCGGATCGGTGAAGTGGCTCAGCTTGAGCGGGATCAGGTGCATCGGCAGGGTCCTGGCGTTGGGCAGCACGCCGCGCGCAACTTCCGCCGGGGTGCGGATGTCTATCAGTTCGAGATTGCCGTCGCCCTGCTCGATCCTGTCGATCAGCTGGCTGACATCGATTTCTTTGATGGGGAACATGTAATGCTAGAATCCACGAAAAGCGAAAGCGTATTAGCATAGTCTAATATTGCTTTCTTTGCAAGTTCCTCCCGGCCCCTGGCGGGCACTCGCCGAGATCCCTTTCCCATGCTTCGTCTGCTGATCCCGCTCCTGCTTCTGACCCTGACGGCTGCGGCCGACAGCGACCTGCCGCTGCTGGGGGACGAGGCGCCGATGCTGCTGCAGCAGGAACAGGCGCTGGGACGAGGCATCTACAAGCAATTGACCGACGAGGGAGCGGTGATCGAGGATCCTCTGCTGGCCGATTACCTCGAGGATATCGGCGATACCCTGCTGGCATCTCTCGATCGTCGCCTGCGCGACTATCACTTCTTTCTGGTCGAGAGCGATGTGGTCAACGCCTTTGCCGCGCCCGGCGGGTACATCGGCGTCTATCTCGGCTTGATCGATCAGCTCGAATCGGAAGACGAACTGGCCGCCGTGCTGGCCCACGAGATCGCCCATGTACGCCTGCGACACGGCATGCAGATGCGGGAGAAGATGGACGAGATCAGCTGGATGAGCATGCTCGGCATCGTCAATGCGGTGCTGTTGTCGAGCCGAAATCCGGATGCGGCCGCTGCGATGATCGCCCTGACCCAGGCCGGCGGGGTCCAGTCGATGATCAATTTCACCCGCGGCAACGAGTACGAAGCGGATCGTGTGGGACTGCAGCTGCTCAAGGGCAGCAACTATGATCCCTGGGCCATGTCCGATCTGATGGCCCTGCTGCAACGCAAGGAGCGCAGCGGCGAGTTGGCGCAGATCGAGTACCTGCGCACTCACCCGGTCAATGCCAATCGTATTGCGGAGGTCCGCGCACGCCTCCCGCAAGACAGAAAAATCAGCCGCCGCAGCCGGTTTTCCCAGTTCCGGGACTATTTGTTTCATTTATATCCGATGCATTCCGGTCGTCAGCGCCCTGGAGCATTTGCTCGTGCCCTGCGCCTGATGCGGGATGGCGACAACGAGCAGGCCGGGCGCCTGCTCCAGCAGTTGGTCGACCAGGATCCGGACAGCATCTGGTATCGCAGCGCCCTGGCCGAGAACCTGCAGGCTGCTCATCATCCCGGGCAGGCAGCCGCCGTTTATCGCTCGCTTCTTGATCTCTATCCGGGGCATTTCGCCATCAGCCTGCGTCTTGCCGAGGTTCTGCTGCAGCAGGATGAAACGGCACAGGCCGCCGCTCTGTTGGAAGATCTGCGACGCGATCGTGGAGCAGATCCCCGTCTTTACAAGCTGCTGGTGGAACTCTATCAGCGGCAGGGTCTTGACCTCGAGAAACGGCTTGCCCAGGCGGATTACCACTGGCTGCGCGGAGAGCATGAACTGGCGGCCACCCAGTATCGCAGTCTGCTCGAAGAGCCGGACCTGGCCTTGTCGGAACGGGAGAAGATTGAACAGAAACTGGCCCTGCAGAAGGAGGAATCCGCCGACTGAGACGCATAGCGCCGGCTTCGACCGCAGGCGGAATTTTTGCAGCTATCGTTCCGATAAACTGCTTGATCTTGAATCCAATTTCCGTATTCTTGCATCGGAATTGGCCCTACCCGTCAATATAACTATATTTTATCAACCGATTAACCGGTCCCGGTTAATTATCTCGAGGAGGTGAATGCGGATGAAGATTCGCTTGATATCGACTGCGGCCTCCGTCGCAGCGCTTCTGGGTGTTCTTGCAAGCCCTGTTGTCTATTCGGCCAGTCATGGTGGCATGGTTGCCGAAGGCAAGAAAATTGCATTTGATCGCAAGCTGGGCAACTGCATTGCCTGCCATCAGATTGCCGGTGGTACCGCTCCGGGCAACATTGGTCCGCCGCTGGTCGCCATGAAGGCGCGCTTCCCGGACAAGGCCAAGCTCCGTGCCCAGGTCTGGAACTCGAACGCAGCCAACCCGAACAGCATCATGCCCCCCTTCGGCCGTCATAGCATTCTGACCGAGAAGCAGATCGACGCGGTCGTCGAATTCGTCTATTCACTGTGAGGAGTCTCCATAACATGAACCGCAGAACCCTACTCAAGCGCACACTGGCGGTAGGCGCCGTGAGCGTGGCCGCGACAGCCGGCCTGATCACCCCCGGCCAGGTACTGGCCGCCTACCCGAAGGACGCCTTTGCCGCCAAGGACGTTGGCAGCGCCCTCAAGGC
>WGBK01000146.1 GCA_015494335.1 Gammaproteobacteria bacterium
CGCTCTTCTCGAGTCCGGGCAGGCGCGAGCGCAGGCGGTCGAGGAAACAGAACTCGGCCACATCGGTGTAGAAGAAAGTCTGCACCTGGTTGCGCGTCATGGCGACGATATCGTGCAGATTGTCGCTGGACATCAGTTCCAGCGACAGGCGATGGAAGCGCTGCGACAATTCCTCGTTCTCGCGCGCCACGTGCACCAGGTTGTTGAGCTGGGTCTTGAGTTTCTGGTTCTCGTCGCGCAGCGCCCGCAGCTGGCGTTCGACCAGGGAAATGGCGCTGCCGCTCTCGTGGGAGAAGGTCAGGTTGGCGATCACCTCCGGGTGGCGCTCCAGCACGCCCGGGTTCTGGCGCAGGAATGCGATCACAGCGTCCTCGTCCGGCAGTTCGACAATCGGTCGGGTGGAGGTGGCGGTGGTGGTTTTTGTCATTGTGGTTTCTACTCCGGGGCGCGCAGCCTGCCATCATACACAGGGACGGCCTCTCCCGTCATCATAACGGGCGCTTCCCCGCCTGGCCAGTCCAGCAGCAGCTCGCCGCCGCGCAGTTCGGCGCGAGCGCGGGCGTCGAGCAGGCCCCAGCGCCGCCCCACCGCCATCGCCGCGCAGGCCCCGGTGCCGCAGGCACGGGTCTCGCCGACGCCGCGTTCGTAGACGCGCAGGCGGAAATGCGCGCGATCGACAATCTGCAGAAAACCGACATTGACGCGCTGTGGAAACAGCGGATGGGACTCGATCAGCGGTCCCAGTTTTTCGACCGCCGCCCTGTCCACATCCTCGACCTGCAGCACCGCGTGGGGATTGCCCATGGAAACGGCGCCGAACTCGATGCTTTCGCCGTCGATCTCGAGCCGATAGCGGTCCTGCTCGGTCGGTGCGTCGAGAGGGATTTCGGCCGGATCGAAGCGCGGCCGGCCCATGTCGACGCGTACCCGTTCGTCGTCGAGCAGCTGCAGCTCGATCAGGCCGCCGCGGGTTTCCACCGGGATACGGTCGGACTGGCTGAGGCCGCGGTCGCGCACGAAGCGGGCGAAGCAGCGCGCGCCGTTGCCGCATTGTTCCACCTCGCCGCCGTCGGCATTGAAGATGCGATAGCGGAACTCGGCCTGGTCGCCCTCGGGCGCCTCGACCAGCAGCAACTGGTCGAAACCGACGCCGGTGTGACGGTCGGCCCAGGCAGCAATGCGCTGTGGGGTCAGTTCAATATCCTGACGGATGGCGTCGATGACCATGAAGTCGTTGCCGAGGCCATGCATCTTGGTGAACTCGATCATGTCTGGCCGGCCTCGGGCAGCAGGGTTTCGCCGCGAACCAGGTCGTCGAAGGTCTCGCGCGCGCGCACCTGGAAATGCCGCTCGCCATCGACCATCACCTCGGCGGCGCGGCCCCGGCTGTTGTAGTTGGAACTCATGCTGAAGCTGTAGGCGCCGGCGGAGCGCACCGCGAGCAGGTCGCCCGGGGCCGCCGCCAGTTCGCGCTGCTTGCCGAGGAAGTCGCCGGTTTCGCAGATCGGGCCGACCACATCGTATTCGTCGGTCTCGGCGCCGGGCTGTTCCCGTACCGGAATGATGTTCTGCCAGGCATCGTAGAGCGCCGGGCGCATCAGGTCGTTCATCGCGGCATCGACGACGCAGAAGTTCTTGTGCGGGTTCTTCTTCAGCAGGTTGACGCGGGTGACCAGAATGCCGGCATTGGCGGCGATGGCGCGGCCCGGCTCGACCACGATCTCGCCGTCGAAGCGCTGCAGGCGGTCGCCCAGTGCCCTGGCCCACTCGCTCGGGTGAGGCGGGGTCTCATCGCGGTAGGGCACGCCGAGGCCGCCGCCGAGATCGAGGTGATGCAGGCGGATGCCGCGGGCGGCGAGGCGCTCGGTCAGGTCGAGCAGGCGCTCCAGCGCATCGATGAAGGGCGACAGCTCGGTGAGCTGGGAGCCGATGTGGCAGTCGATGCCGATGACCTCGATGTTCGCGAGCTGCGCCGCTTCGGCGTAGATGCGCTCGGCGTCGGCGAAATCGATGCCGAACTTGTTCTCCTTCAGCCCGGTGGAGATGTAGGGATGGGTCTTGGCGTCCACATCCGGGTTGACGCGGAAGGACACCGGCGCACGGCGGCCCAGCTCGCCGGCAATGCGGTCGAGACGGTGCAGTTCGGCCTCGGATTCGACATTGAAGCAGCGGATGCCGGCCTGCAGCGCCAGGCGCATCTCGTCGTCCTGCTTGCCGACACCGGAGAACATCACCCGGCCGGCATCGCCGCCCGCCGCCAGCACCCGTTGCAGCTCGCCGGCGGAAACGATGTCGAATCCGCTGCCGAGTTGCGCCAGCACCTGCAGCACGGCAAGGTTGGAGTTGGCCTTGACCGCGTAGCAGACCAGGTGCGGGTGATCGGCCAGGGCTTCGTCGAAGGCGCGCCAGTGACGCTCCAGCGTGGCGCGGGAATAGACATACAGGGGCGTGCCGTAGAGGTCGGCCAGCTCGCGGACGGGTACATCCTCGGCGTGGAGTTCGCCGTTGCGGTATTCGAAATGGTCCAAGGCTCAGGATCTCGTGATTTGCGGGTCGTTCTGTTGTTGTGGCAGGCGCAGGGGCCCCTTGTTGCCGCAGGCGGTGAGCCCGAGGGCCAGCAACAGCAGCAGGAACAGGGTGGTAGCGCGCATGCTCGACGACCGGGGAAGCTCGAAACCCGGAATAATATCACGCCGACGGCGTCTTGCCTGTAGCCGGGAGAGACGAATATTCATGGATGGTTAAGAAACTCTCCGTATAATCCGCAGCAGACTTCCTGCCCAGGATTGTTGTTGCTGGGGGGAGCCTCTGAGAGGCTCCCCGGCGACCATCCCGGGCAGGGAGCCCTTTCCGTTACAACAAGAGGAAAACACATGAACCGCAGAACCCTACTCAAGCGCACACTGGCGGTAGGCGCCGTGAGCGTGGCCGCGACAGCCGGCCTGATCACCCCCGGCCAGGTACTGGCCGCCTACCCGAAGGACGCCTTTGCCGCCAAGGACGTTGGCAGCGCCCTCAAGGC
>WGBK01000147.1 GCA_015494335.1 Gammaproteobacteria bacterium
AAAACGATTATTAAAAGAGAAGACCTCCTCGAGCCCCTGCAGAAAGTCATCGGGGCCGTTGAACGCAAGCAGACGCTGCCCATACTCGGACATGTCCTGTTGCAGTCCCGGGACGGTCAGGCTTCTCTGACCGCGACCGATCTCGAGATCGAACTGACTGCAAAGTTGAAACCTGAATATAGCGAAGAGGATTTTTCCACGACGTTGCCGGCACGCAAGCTGCTCGATATCGTCAAGGCCCTGCCCGAGCAGGCCGAGATCACTCTGGCCAGTGAAGACGGAAGGATTCGCATTACATCGGGCAAGAGTCGTTTCACACTCGGTAGTCTGCAAGCCAGTGATTTCCCGCGCATCGAGGATATCCAACCTCACAGCCAGTTTTCTTTACCGCAGAAGGTGTTGAAGAAACTCATCGACAAAACCGCCTTCGCAATGGCCCTGCAGGATGTCCGCTATTATCTCAACGGCATGCTCATGGAGCTCGGCGACAAGGGGATCCGACTGGTGGCCACGGACGGACATCGTCTGGCCTTGAGCGAGGAACCGGGCAGCTTAGGTATCAGTTCCGATCGGCAGATCATCATCCCGCGCAAGGGCGTGCTGGAGCTGGGACGTCTCTTGAACAACGACGATACTCATGCGGAACTGCTGATTTCCCAGAATCATCTGCGTGTACAAACTCCGGATCTTGTATTCACTTCCAAGCTCATTGACGGCAAGTTTCCGGACTACAACCGCGTCATACCCGAGGATGGCAACCTGGTCATGACCGTGGATCGCGATGTACTGAAACAATCCCTTCATCGCATTTCGATACTGTCCAATGAAAAGTATCGCGGTATCAATCTGTCCCTGAACGAGAACAGTCTGGGCATACGTGCACACAACCCGGATCAGGAAGAAGCTGAGGAAGAGATCACCGTGGACTATCACGAGGACCCGATGGAGATCGGTTTCAATGTAACCTATCTGCTGGACGTACTCTCGGTGCTCGATTCGGATCAGGTTCTGGTCAATCTCAAGGATTCCAACAGCAGTTGCATCATCAGGGCCTCGGATAACGATAACTTCCGCTATGTCGTCATGCCGATGCGTATCTGACGAGGGGCTTATGCCCTGACGCCATGGCCTTGCAACAACTCAGTATTGCGGACTTCAGAAATCTGAAGGATGCAACGCTGGAGTTCGATTCCAATATCAATCTGATTGTCGGCCGCAATGCTGCCGGAAAGACCAGTCTTCTCGAAGCTCTTTCCGTTATCGTCCAAGGAAAATCCTTTCGCAGTCGTCAACTGAAACCCTGTATTCGAAAGGACAAGGAATCCTTTCTGCTTTTCGCACGCAATCATGGTCATCGATGCGGCTTCCGCTATGGCCCTAAGAAAATAGCATTGAGGATCGATGGCCAGAATGTTCATCGTATAAGGGAATTGGCACAAATCACCGCGGCTGTTGTGATGGATCATCGTTCCGTTGATCTCGTGACCGGCCCTCCTGTTAACCGCAGGCAATTCATCGACTGGTTGGTGTTTCACGTGAAACCTTCCTATGCCGATCTCTGGTCAAGAGCACAGTCTATCCTGAAGCAACGAAACGCCATTCTTCGACAACGCAAGAATCTGGATATGCTTGATTACTGGGATCCGTTGTTGGTCGAACAGACGAAGCGAGTCCATCAGGAACGGCTGAGCGTATTGAAAAGCCTGCTGGAAAAGGATTTCGGTTATCGGATCGAGTATCGCAAGGGCTTTGAAGAAGATTACGGCAAGCAAATCTCGAGATCCAGGGATAGCGATATTCGCCAGGGATACACCCGTTACGGATTTACACGCGCCGATCTTAGAATAACCCATCAGGGTCTGCCCGTTACCGAATCCGCTTCACGGGGACAGCTGAAAAGGCTCTCCATTGAGCTGCAAACCCGCTCGGCCGAATTGATAAAGAATATGGCTGATAAGCCCTGCATCGTGCTGATTGATGACCTTCAGGCGGAACTCGATGAACAGAACTTGTCAAAGTTGTATACCCGCCTGCTGTCACTCGATCTTCAACTCTTCGTAACCGGTCTGACCACGGATGCCTTCACGGGGGCATTGAGAGAGGGAGGCCGAATGTTTCATGTGGAACATGGTATGATTAGTCCCAACCCAGCCTGAAAGAAACTCTATGTCTGAATACGATTCCTCGAGTATCAAGGTCCTCAAGGGCCTTGATGCTGTCCGCAAGCGCCCCGGCATGTATATCGGAGATACCGATGACGGTTCGGGGTTACATCACATGGTCTTCGAGGCCGTGGACAACTCCATCGACGAGGCTCTGGCTGGTCACTGCAGCGAGATCCTCGTGACCATTCATGGCGACGAGTCGGTCAGCATCCGTGATGACGGCCGAGGCATTCCCGTGGATATCCACCCGGAAGAAGGTCGCAGCGCGGCCGAGGTCATCATGACCGTGCTCCATGCCGGCGGCAAGTTCGACGACAATTCCTACAAGGTTTCCGGAGGTTTGCACGGCGTCGGCATTTCCGTGGTCAATGCGCTGTCCGACCGGGTGCTGCTGACCATCAAGCGCGAAGGTAAGGTTCATTTTCAGGAATATGCCCATGGCGAGCCGTTGGCGCCACTGAAGCCGATCAAGGATACCGACGAAACCGGTACCGAGATCCGCTTCTATCCAAGCCCGGAAATCTTCAGCAATATCGAGTTTCACTACGATATCCTGGCAAAGCGTCTGCGGGAACTGTCCTTCCTCAATTCCGGCGTGCACATTCGTCTCAAAGACGAACGCAGCGGCAAGGAAGATGCTTTCCAGTACGATGGCGGCATCCAGGCCTTTGTTGAGCACTTGAACAAGAACAAGACGCCGATCCACAACAAGGTCATTGGCATCTCGACGATGCGTGACGACATCGGCGTCGAGGTTGCCCTGCAGTGGAATGACAGCTACCAGGAAAACATCTTCTGCTACACCAACAACATCCCGCAGCGGGATGGCGGAACGCATCTCTCCGGTTTCCGTGCGGCCCTGACCCGTACCCTGAACCAGTACATGGAGAACAATCTGGGTGGCAAGAACAAGTCCACGGCCTCTGGCGACGACATGCGTGAAGGCCTGACCGCGGTCTTGTCCGTCAAGGTGCCGGATCCGAAGTTCTCTTCCCAGACCAAGGACAAGCTGGTTTCTTCCGAGGTGAAGTCGGTGGTGGAATCGGTGATCTCCGAATCCCTGAAGGATTTCCTCGAGGAGAATCCTTCGGAAGCCAAGGCCATCACCGCCAAGATCATCGATGCGGCGCGGGCTCGCGAAGCGGCGCGCAAGGCACGGGAAATGACCCGACGCAAGGGCGCGCTGGATATCGCCGGCCTGCCGGGCAAGCTGGCCGATTGCCAGGAAAAGGATCCGGCGCTGTCTGAGCTCTACCTGGTGGAGGGTGACTCTGCCGGCGGTTCTGCCAAACAGGGCCGCAATCGACGCACTCAGGCCATCCTGCCCCTGAAGGGCAAGATCCTCAATGTCGAGAAGGCCCGCTTCGACAAGATGTTGGGCTCTGCTGAGGTGGGAACGCTGATCACGGCCCTGGGCACCGGCATCGGTCGGGACGAATTCGACATCGAAAAGCTGCGTTATCACCACATCATCATCATGACCGATGCAGATGTGGACGGCTCCCATATCCGAACCCTGCTGTTGACCTTCTTCTACCGGCAAATGCCGGAGTTGATCGAGCGCGGGCACATCTATATTGCCCAGCCTCCGCTGTACAAGGTCAAGAAGGGCAAGCAGGAACGCTATGTGAAGGACGACAAGGAACTCAACAACTACCTGCTGCAACTGGCCATCGAGGGCGCCCAGTTGTATCTCGACGAGGATACTCCGCCGATCAGCGATCTGGCGCTGGAAACCCTGGCCCGTCAGTACATGAACCTGCTGGCCGTGTTCAAGCGCCTCAAGCGCAGCATGCCGGAAACCTTCCTCGACCAATTGCTGCTGATGCCCGTGGTCAAGGAGGATCAGCTCGATGATCCCCAGCTGGATCTCCAGGCCTGGGTTGAACAGTTGCAACAGCAACTGAACCAGGATGCGGTTACTTCGGTGGGCTATCAGGTCAGCATCGAGCAGGACGAGCGCCAGCGGCCGATCCTGAAACTCCTGCGCAAGGTGCACGGAATAACTAATGAAACTGAAATTCCGATAGAATTTTTCAATGGTTCAGACTATGCCCTGATGCGCGAATTCATCACCCAGGTCGGGGATCTGTTCACCAGCGGAAAGGCCTTCGTCCAGCGCGGGGAAAAGAAGAAAGCCGTGGCCCAGTTCAGCGAAGCCTATGACTGGCTGATGAACGAGGCGCGACGCGGGCAGAACATCCAGCGTTACAAGGGTCTTGGCGAGATGAATCCGGAACAGCTGTGGGAAACCACGATGGATCCGGATAACCGCCGCCTGCTGCAGGTACGCATCGAAGACGCAATAGCCGCCGATGAGGTCTTCACCACCCTGATGGGCGATCATGTGGAGCCGCGACGCGATTTCATCGAACAGAACGCGATGAATGTCGACAATCTGGATGTATGACGCCGGTACACTCTCTGTACTGGAAACACAACGGATACTGGAACTTGCGATAAGAAAAGGTCGAATCTATGGAACTGGGTAGCATTGTTTTTCTGGTGGCGCTGGTCCTGCTGGGTCTCTATGCCGTCAGCCTCTACAACAACCTCGTGCGCATCAAGCACAATGTCTCCAAGGCCTGGTCGAATATTGATGTGTTGCTGAAGCAGCGTCACGACGAGATTCCCAAGCTGGTGGAAACCTGCAAGCAGTACATGAAATTCGAGCAGGATACGCTGGAAAAGGTCATGCAGGCACGCAACCAGGTCGCCCAGGCACGGCAGAATGGCGATGTGGCCGCCCTGGGTCAGGCCGAAAGCGCGCTGCGCATGGGTCTGGGCAACCTGTTCGCGGTGGCCGAGGCCTATCCCGAGCTGAAGGCCAACGAACAGTTCCGCCACTTGCAACATCGCATCAGCGCGCTGGAATCCGCCATTGCCGATCGACGCGAGTTCTACAACGAATCGGTCAATATCAACAATACCCGCATCGAACAGTTCCCGGACCTGATCGTGGCCCGCATGTTCCATTTCGGCCCGCGTGAACTGCTCGAGTTCAGCGAGGCGGAGAAACGCGATCCCGATCTGAAAGCACTGTTCGACAGCTGAATCCGGCGACATTTTCCCGGGCATGGATTTCGGTCTCGTCGATGCACTGATGCGGCTGAGTCCGGCCGAGTTCCAGTGGCTTGTTCTGCTGCTTGTCGCTGTTCTGGCCTACCTGCTGTATCGACTGTTCCGGCACTATCGTCGCTACCGGCTGATCGCCGACACCCCCTCCTCGCGCATCGCCTCCGCGGCCCAGGGCCTGGTCGAGTTGCAGGGTCTTGCCGAATGGATGCCGGGCGATCGCATCCTGTCCCCGTTCAGCGGCGAGCGTTGCGTCTGGTATCACTGCCGCATCGAACGGCGCAAACGCCTGCACAACCGATCGCACTGGGTAGAGGATCTGGACCGGGTTTCCGACGAGCCCTTCCGCCTTGTCGACGACTCGGGCGAATGCGTCGTCGATCCGAGCGATGCCCGGGTTCTGAGCCGACATCATCGCCGCTGGTACGGAAGCCGCATCGGACAGAGCCGGCAGCCGGAGTTGAGCCGTTACACCCTGGGGCTCAGTCTCAATCCGCGTTACCGCTTCAGCGAAACCCTGATCCGCGTCGCTGATCCCGTGCATGTGGTGGGAGAATTCACCACCCTGCGGCAGGAAATGCCGGCGGAGGATGAAGAGAATCGTATCGATGAAATCGTGGCAGAGTGGCGCAAGCACCCTGCGCGCTATCTCAAGGGTTTCGATCTCGATGGCGACCACCGCATTGCCGGCGACGAATGGAACCTGGTGCGCGAACGCGCCCGCCAACTGCTGCAGGAATCCCGTGGACCCGCAGTGAATGTGATCCGCAAGCCGGGCGATAACCGTCAACCCTTCCTGATTTCCGCCTTCGACGAGGAAGGACTGCTGCAGCGCCATCGTCGCGGCATGCTGTGGTCATTTCTGGGCTTTCTGTTCCTGCTGTATCTGTTACTCTTCGCCCTTCAACTCCGACCCTGAGAGAAGCCACCGTGACCCGCAGCGACAACCCCCTGCTCGACAGCGACGAGCTGCCGCATTTCAATGAAATCCAGCCTGGGCATGTAAAGCCGGCGATACAGCAACTGATTGCCGAAAACCGCGAGCGTCTGAACGAACTGCTCGAACAGGAGCAATTCGACTGGGACAACCTGGTTGAGCCGATCGAGGAAATGGAAAACCGGCTCAACAAGGCCTGGTCCCCGGTACAGCATTTGAATGCCGTGAAATCCAGCGACGAGTTGCGCGAGGCCTACAACGAAACCCTGCCGCTGCTCAGCGAATACGCCACCGAAATGGGCCAGAACCGACGCCTGTTCGAAGCCTACCAAGAACTGACCCGGCTGCCGCAATTCCCCGAATGGCCGCGCGAGAGACGCAAGACCGTTGAAGACGCCCTGCTGCATTTCCACCTGGGCGGTGTCGATCTCGACGATGCGGACAAGCAACGCTACCAGGACATCCAGAAAAAGCTGTCGGAACTGCAGACCCGGTTTTCCAACAATGTGCTCGACGCCACCCAGGACTGGGATCTGCATCTCGAGGACGATAGCCGGCTCTCCGGACTGCCGGACTCGGCCCGGGCCATGCTGCGCCAGTATGCCGAGCAGAAAGGCCTTTCGGGTTACCGCATCACCCTCGACATGCCCTGCTACATCGCCATCATGACCTATGCCGACGATCGCGAACTGCGCTTCGAGCTGCACCGGGCCTTTGTCACCCGCGCATCGGACCAGGGCATCACCAATCCCGACTTCGACAATGCCGGGGTCATGCAGCAGATCGTCGCCCTGAAACAAGAAAAGGCCAGGCTGCTCGGATACGAAAACTATGCCGAACTTTCGCTGGTGACGAAGATGGCGGACAGCCCGCTACAGGTCATCGACTTCCTCGACCAGCTCACCGCCAAGAGCCGCCCGGCGGGACTGCGCGAAATGGAAGAGCTGAAGGCCTTCGCGCGGGAACAGGGGCTCGATGACGATCTGCAACCCTGGGATGCCGCCTACTACGGCGAAAAGCTGAAGCAGCAGCGCTACGCCATCTCCGATGAAGACCTGAAACCCTGGTTCTCCGATCGCCGCGTGGTCGATGGCCTTTTTCAGATTGTCGAAAAACTCTACGGTATCCGCATCGAGGACCAGACCGATCAGGCGGAACGCTGGCATCCCGATGTCCGCTTCTTTGTCATCCGCGATGCGTCCGGCGACATCATCGCGAAATTTTACCTGGATCTGTATGCTCGCGAGAAAAAGCGCGGCGGCGCCTGGATGGCGGAATACCTGCCGCGCATGCGTACCGCGACCGGTCGGCAACTGCCCATCGCCTACCTGACCTGCAACCTGACGCCACCGGTTGGTGACCAGCCCGCGCTGTTCACCCATGACGAGGTGATCACCCTGTTCCACGAGTTCGGTCACGGGTTGCACCACATGCTGACCCGTATAGAGGTGCCGGAGGTTTCCGGCATCAACGGCGTGGAATGGGATGCGGTCGAGCTGCCGAGCCAGTTCATGGAAAACTTCTGCTGGGAAAAGGAAGCGCTGGACCTGCTGGCGCGTCACTACCAGACCGGAGAATCCCTGCCGGACGAGCTGTACCGCAAGATGATCGCGGCGCGCAATTTCCAGAGCGCCCTGGCGATGCTGCGCCAGCTCGAATTCGCCCAGTTCGACATGCGCCTCTACCAGGACCCGTCCATCGATTCGGCGGAGAAGATCCAGCAGGTACTCGACCAGGTGCGCAGCGAGGTATCGGTGATGCCGGTGGCGGAATTCAACCGTTTCCAGAACAGTTTCTCGCACATATTTGCGGGCGGTTACTCGGCTGGCTACTATAGTTACAAATGGGCCGAAGTGCTGTCGGCGGATGCCTTTGCCGCCTTCGAGGAAGAAGGCATCTTCAATCCGCAGACCGGGAAGCGTTTTCTCGAGTGTATCCTGCAGCAGGGTGGCTCGCGGCCGGCCAACGATTCCTTCGTCTGTTTCCGCGGACGGGAACCGAGTATCGATGCCCTGTTGCGGCACCACGGCATTGCGGCCTGAGGAAATCTCGAAAGCAGCCGACAACAATACATGCCGATCCGGATCGGCATGACGGACCACGGGGTAAACATGAAGCGATACCACCACTTCATTCTGACGCTGTTGCTCGGCAGCCTGGCTTTTGCCGCCTGGGCCGAGGAAAACGCCGACGACAGCCCGGCCGCTGCCACGGAAGAGGTCAAGGATATCCAGTATGTCACCGACAAGCTGCGGTTGTCGCTCTACCGTGATGCCAGTGCCAGCAGCGGTACCCTCAAGTTGCTGGTATCCGGCGATCGGCTCGAGGTGCTGGAGCGCAAGGGCCCCTATTCCCGCGTGCGCACTGCCGATGGCCAGATCGGTTGGGTCAAGAACGGCTTCCTGATTACCGAGCCTACCGCCGTGACCCAGCTGGCCCAGGCACAGAAACGCATCGCCGAGCTGGAGGGCGAACTGGAAAAGTACGCCGACAGCCGCGGCACCCTGCAGCGCTACGAGCAGCGCATCGCCGAACTGGAACAGAACAAGGCCGAGCTGGAGCAGCAACTGGAACAGGCGCAATCGCGCATCGCCGAACTGGAACAGCAACTTGAAGGCCTGCAGGCCGAACTCGAGCGCAGTCGTAACGGCGATCTGGGCTGGAACGAGATCTGGTCCCTGGCCCGGCTCTACTGGTGGATGCTTGCCGCGATCAGCCTGTTGCTGGCGCTGATCGGCTTCCTCGCCGGCAAGCTGTGGATAGAGAAACGCATCCGCAACCGCTTCCACGGCTACAAGGTCTGGTAGCGGTACCTCCCATGTCCTACCGCGATCTGCGCGAATTCATCCAGGCCCTCGAGGATGCGGGCGACCTCAAGCGCATTCGGCAGACCATCGATCCCCACCTCGAGATCACCGAGGTGGCCGACCGCGTACTCCGCTCCGGCGGCCCGGCGTTGCTGTTCGAGCATCCCGGCGACAGTGCCATCCCGCTGCTGGCCAACCTGTTCGGTACCGAGCAGCGCGTGGCGGCGGCCCTGGGCGAGGAGCAGGCCTCGGCCCTGCGTGAAGTCGGACGCCTGCTGGCCTTTCTGAAAGAGCCGGAACCGCCCAAGGGCTTCCGCGAGGCGATGAAAACCCTGCCGATCTACCGCAAGGTGCTCGACATGTCGCCCAAGATGGTGCGCAAGCCCCTGTGCCAGCAGAACCAGCTCCGCGGTGACGAAGTCGATCTGGGACGCCTGCCGATCCAGACCTGCTGGCCCGGCGATGCCGGACCGCTGATCACCTGGGGGCTGGTCACCACCCGGGGACCCGAGAAGGAACGTCAGAATCTCGGCATCTACCGCATGCAGGTGATCGGTCGCAACCGGGTCATCATGCGCTGGTTGTCACACCGAGGCGGGGCACTGGATTTCCGCGAATGGCAGCAGGCCCGTCCCGGCGAACCCTTCCCGGTCGCGGTGACCCTGGGTTGCGATCCTGCGACCATCCTCGCCGCGGTCACGCCGGTGCCGGACAGCCTCTCCGAATATGCCTTCGCCGGGCTGCTGCGCGGCAGCAAGACCGAGGTGGCCCAATGCCTGCTGTCGGACCTGCAGGTACCGGCCCGCGCAGAGATCGTCCTCGAGGGACACATTTATCCCGATGACGAGGCCGAGGAAGGCCCCTTTGGCGATCATACCGGCTACTACAACGAGGTGGAGCGCTTCCCCGTGTTCACCATCGAGGCCATGAGCTTCCGCGACCAGCCGATCTACCACAGCACCTATACCGGACGCCCGCCCGACGAGCCGGCCATCCTCGGCCTGGCGCTGAACGAAGTATTCGTGCCGATATTGCAGAAACAGTTTCCGGAAATTGTCGATTCCTACCTGCCGCCCGAAGGCTGTTCCTACCGCATGGCCATCGTCAGCATGAAGAAACAGTACCCCGGCCACGCCAAGCGGGTGATGATGGGGGTATGGTCCTTCCTGCGCCAGTTCATGTACACCAAGTTCGTCGTCGTGGTCGACGACGATGTGAATACCCGCGACTGGAAGGATGTGATCTGGGCCATCACCACGCGGGTGGACCCGGCCCGCGATGTCACGCTGATCGAGAACACGCCCATCGATTACCTCGATTTCGCCTCCCCGGTCTCGGGCCTGGGTTCGAAGATGGGGCTGGATGCCACCAACAAGTGGCCAGGGGAGACGGATCGAGAATGGGGCCGGCCAATCCGGCAGGATCCGGAGGTTCGTCAGCGTATCGATGACATCTGGGACGAGCTGGGCCTATAATCGGATCAACGGGTAACGGATCAGCCAACCGCAATGCCTTTCTCGGATGGGATTGCAGGGGTTCAGGTCAGGGATGTCGGTGGCATGGATGCCACCGTCAAGCCCCCAGGGAGGGGTTCACGGCGTTCCCTGAGCTGGACCGCTGCAGTCCCCAGGCAAAAGGTCTGGCTTGATGTCGGTGACATTGCCGGTGGCTGATCCATTTCACCCACGGAAGCCAACAAGACGAGGTGCCCCATGCGTTCCATCATGGTACTCAATGCCAAGGGCGGTTCCGGCAAGAGCACGATCGCGACCAACCTGGCCAGCTATTACGCGGACGAAGGCTATCGCGTAATGCTGGTGGATTTCGATCCGCAACACTCCAGCCTCGACTGGCTGGCGGTGCGGCCCGCCGGCATGCCCGGCATCATCGGTCACGATGCCAGTGAGGGCGGTTTCCGCAGCCCGCGCAATGCGGATTACATCATTTACGATACCCCGGCCGGCCTGCGCGGCAAGGAACTGTCCTCGATGCTGCGCCGCGCCCAGAGCGTGATTGTGCCGATCCTGCCCTCCCCCATCGACATGCGCGCGGCCACGCCCTTCATTCGCCAGATCCTCGACAACGGCCGCGTCAGCCGCAAGGAAACCCGGGTGGCACTGGTGGCCAATCGCTGTCGCGAGAACACCAATGTCTATCACCAGCTGGAAGACTACCTGCGCAAGGTGCGCAAGGCGCCTTTCATCAGCGTGCTGCGCGAGACCCAGAACTACAACCATGCCGCGGAACAGGGCCTGGGCATCTTCGAGTTGCCGCCCTATCGGGTGCAGCGTGACCTGGAGCTGTGGCAGCCGGTGCTCGACTGGCTGGGCAGTCGCCGCAGCCAGCCGGTAAAACGGCGCTGAAGGCGGGAAAAGCACAAAACCCTGACGGTCTTCGCTTTATCTGCAACCCGGTTCGTCTTAGACTCGCGTTTTTTCGCCTGCAGGCTTGCCCATGACCCATACCGTCCGACTGGCCGGGGAAGACATCGAATTCCCCTGCGATGAATCCCAGACCGTGCTCGATGCCGCCCTCGAAAGAGGCATCGCCCTGCCTTATGGTTGCCGCAACGGGCTGTGCGGTTCCTGCAAGGCGACCGTGCTTGCCGGTGAAGTGGATTACCCCGACGGTGTGCCCGGCGGGCTCAGCGAGGAAGATCAGAAAAACCATGCCGCGCTGCTGTGCCGCGCCCACCTGAAAAGCGATCTCGAGCTCGAAGTCCAGTTGGTAAACGATGCGCCGCCGATTGAGATCAAGACCCTGCCGGTGAAGGTCAAGAAGATCGACCACCTGTCCCACGATGTCGTGCGCCTGATGCTGCAGCTGCCCTCGGCGGAATCCTTCGACTACCGCGCCGGCCAGTGGATCTATTTCCTGCTCAAGGACGGCCGCAAGCGCGCCTTTTCCATCGCCAATGCGCCCAACGACCGCCACGAACTGGAGTTGCAGATCCGCCATGTCGAAGGCGGGCTGTTCACCGACTTCGTGTTCAACCATCTGCAGGAAGGCGCGATGCTGCGCATCGAAGGCCCCCACGGCAATTTCTATTTCCACAACGACGACCGGCCCCTGGTGCTGGTCGCCGGCGGTACGGGATTTGCGCCTCTCAAGGGCATACTCGAGGAATTCATGGTCGAGGGTGGCTATCCGCACCCGATTCACCTGTTCTGGGGCGCGCGTCATCAGAAGGATCTCTACCAGGATGCACTGGTGCGCCAGTGGATCGACGAGGGCCTGTTGCAACTCGCCTATATGCCGGTGCTGTCCGAGCCGTCCGAGGAAGACGACTGGAACGGCGAGACCGGCTTTGTCCACGAAGCCGTGCTGCGCCAATACCCGGATCTTTCCGGCCATGCCGTGTACATGGCCGGCCCCCCGGCGATGATCGAATCCTGCCGCGACGGCTTCATCGCTGCCGGTCTCGACGAAGCCCACCTGCACTACGATTCCTTCGAATACTCGGACGACGCGCGCAAGGCGATGGAATCGCCCGACGCGGACTGAGCGGAATCGAAAGACTGCCAGGGCGCAAGAAATGACGGAATTTCTCATTGCCCTGCTGGCCAACATCACCATCGTCGGCGTGGTGGCCGCGGCCCTGGTGCAGTACCGGCGGATCGACATCCGTCTCGGCTGGCTGGCCCTGCTGCTGATCCTGTTTCTCGCCTATTTCCTGGCCCTCATTCTCGGCGCATCCCTGCTCCCCCTGCGCAGCTGGTTCCCCGACCTGCAATGGAACTGGGGCGGCAAGCTGGCGGCGGTCCTGTTGTGGCTGGCGATCCTGCGCGGGCTGGAGCGCTGGAAGACGGGTTTCCGCGCCGCCGATGCCGGTTTCACGCTGCGTCAGGCACCGGGATCCCTGAAGCCCGTGCTGGTGGTGACCGGACTGTTCCTGCTGCTGCAGGTCACGCTGAACCTGCTGATGGGCGACGACGCCCGCCCCAACCGGGAAACCCTGCTGTTCCAGTTGCTGATGCCGGGCCTGGATGAGGAACCCATGTTTCGCGGCGTGCTGCTCTATATGGCGGGTCTGGCCCTGGCCGGCAAGCGTTTTCCGGTGTTTGGCGCGTCGATGAACTGGGCCGGCCTGTTGCTGGTGCTGCTGTTCGGGCTGGTCCACGGCATCGCCTTTCAGCAGGGCGCCTGGCACATCTCGCCCCTGATCGTGCTGATCACCGGCTTCTACGGGCTGGTCCTGCTGTGGCTGCGCGAGCGCAGCGGCAGCCTGGTGATGCCGATCCTGGCCCACAATCTGGTCAACTTCGTCGGCCAGCTGGTCTGATTACTCTCCGTCCGCCGAGGCGCCGGTATCGGAAGCGGGCTCGGCGCCTTCGATCAGCTCCAGTTCCATGCCGGCCTTGTCCACCAGTTCCGGCGGCAGCTCCTTCTTCACCGCCACGCCGAGCTTCTGGAATTCCTCGACCCGCTTGACCAGGTTGCCGCGGCCCGACAGGAACTGCCCCATGGCCTTGTTGTAGGTGGTTTTCGACTTGTCGAGCTGCTTGCCCAGCTCCTGCATGCTCTCGAGGAAAAGGCGCAACTGGTTGTAGACCTTGCCCGCCTGCTCGGCCAGTCGCGCGGCGTGCTTGTTCTGGTCCTCGAAACGCCACAGCTGGCGCACGATGTTGAGGCTGGTCAGCAGCGTGGTCGGCGTGGTCACCAGCACGCGCTGCTCCACCGCCTGCTGGAACAGGCTCTCGTCGGCCTTCACCGCCTCGACGAAGGCCGACTCGATGGGAATGAACATGAACACCATCTCCGGCGACTTGAGACCCGGCAACTCGAAATAGTCCTTGCCCGAGAGTTCCCTGATGCGCGAGGAAATGGCTTCCACATGCTCGCGCAGGGCGGTTTCCCGTTCCAGGTCGTCCTCGGCGTTGACGAAACGGGTGTAGGCGTTCAGCGAAACCTTGGCGTCGATGACCAGGTGCTTGTCATCGGGCAGATAGACCACGACATCGGGCCGGCGACGCCCGTCCTCGGTATTGAAGCTGACCTCTCGGCGGAAATCCTTGCCGTCGCGCAGGCCGGACCGGTCGAGCACATTCTCGAGGATCAGTTCGCCCCAGTTGCCCTGCATTTTCTTCTGTCCCTTGAGGGCGGTGGAAAGCTGGTGCGCCTCCTGGGTCATCTGCTGGTTCAGCGCCTGCAGTTGTTTCAGCTCGGTCTTCAGTTCGGCGCGCTGGCGCAGTTCCTCGCTGTGGACCTGCTCGACCTTCTGGCGGAAATCGCTGATCTGCTGGCGGAAGGGCTTGAGGAACAGGTCCAGCCCGTCGCGGCTCTGGGCGGAGAACTCCTGCTGGGCCGACTTGAGGATCTGCTGGGCCAGGGATTCGAATTCCTTTTTCAGCTGCTCGCGGTTCTTCTCCAACTCGTCGAGGCGCTCGCGGTGGTGGCGGCGTTCGGTTTCGAGGGTCTGCTTCAGTGTCTTCACGCCGGTGTCGGAATGGTGCAGGGCCTGCTGCAACTGGTCCAGCCGTTGCCGTTGCTGTTCGGCGAGCCGCTCTGCCTGCTCCAGTTGCCGGTGCAACTGGTCCCGCGCCTGCTCGGACAGGGCCAGGTCGGTGCGCAGGGGGCCGAGCTGGTCCCGCAGCTCGTCCAGCTTCCGTTGCTGGACTTGCATCCATTTCTGCTGGCGATAGAGCATGGGCAGCAGGCCGAGCAACAGGCCGGCGAGCAAGGCCAGCGCAACGGCCAGCAGCGGTTGTTGACCGATCCACTCGGTCATGGCTTGAAGATAGGTGGTCATGGAGGGGATTGTAACAGCCTCCAGGCTCACCCGGTGACACCGACTCGGGATATCGGCGAACATCGACAGATCTCTGCTATGCTCAAGGCGTATCCTGTTGATCCGACGAAACCCGACCATGACACAGCCGAAGGAACTGCACCCGGGGCTCGAGGCCCTGCTGGCCGACGACACCAAGCTCAGCTCCCTGCCGGAGATCTACATCCGCGTCTCCGAGCTGCTGGAAAGCGATCGCGCGACCTCGAAGGAGATCGGCGAGGTGGTGGAGACAGACCCGGCCCTGTCCTCGCGCATCCTGAAGCTGGTCAACAGCGCCTTCTACGGCTTCCCGAGCACCGTGGCCAGCATCTCCCAGGCCATTACC
>WGBK01000148.1 GCA_015494335.1 Gammaproteobacteria bacterium
CGATGAAGCCCACCATCAGCGAGATCTGGGTACCCTGAATGACGCGCGAGTAGAGATCGCGGCCGAGGTCGTCGGTGCCGAAATAATGTTTTGTCTCGAGGCTGGGCGCGCCCAGCTCCCGGATATCCGACAGCGCATCCCAGTCGATGTCCTCGTAATTCCAGGGCGTGAGCAAGGGGCCGAACAGGGCGAACAGCAATACCAGAACGAGCACGATCAGCCCGGTCATGGCCGCCTTGTTGCGCAGGAATCGATGTCGCGCGTCGGCCCAAAGCGAGCGCCCCTTGATTTCGCTTTCGGCCAGGTTGTCGGCCAGTTGCTGAACCTTCTGCTTGTCGACGACCATGGCTCAGTACCGGATGCGCGGGTCGATCCAGGCATAGAGGATCTCGACCAGCAGGTTGAACAGAATGGTCATGGTGCCGACCAGAATGGTCACGCCCATGATCACCGAATAATCGCGGTTCAGCGCCGCGTTGACGAAATGCTGTCCGATGCCGCCGGTGCTGAAGTACTGGTCGATGACCACCGACCCGGTGACCATGCCGACGAAGGACAGGCCGAGGGAGGTCAGTACCGGCAGCATGGCCGGCTTGAGGGCATGACGCAGGATCACCGTGCGCGCTGGTAGCCCTTTGGCGCGGGCGGTACGGATGAAGTTGGAATTCAGCACCTCCAGCATCGATGAACGTGTGATACGAGCGATGCTGGCCAGATAACTGGTGGCCAGGGCGATCACCGGCATGATGATGTACTGCCACTGGCCGCCTTCCCAACCTCCGCCGGGCAACCATTGCAGGTACACGGTGAACAGCAGCACCAGCAGCGGCGCCATGACGAAGTTGGGCAGTACCGATCCCAGGATTGCGGTACCGGTGGCCAGGTAGTCGAGCCAGGTATTGTGCCGCAGGGCCGCGATCACGCCGAGTCCGACGCCGATGATCGTGGCGACCACGAAGGACCAGAAACCATAGGTCAGGGTCACCGGAAATCCGCTGGCAATCAGATCGTTGACGGTCTGGTTCTTGTACTTGAAGGAGGGGCCGAAATCGAAATCGACGACGATCCGCTTGACGTAGTTGTAGATCTGCACCGGTAGCGGCTTGTCGAGATCGTACTTGGCCTCGAGATTGGCCAGCACCTCGGGAGGCAGCTTGCGATCTGCAGAGAAGGGGCCACCCGGCGCCGCATGCATCAGCAGAAAGGAGACGATGATGATGATCAGGATCGTCGGTATGGCTATGGCCAGGCGCCGCAGGATGAAACTCAGCATGGAATCAGCAGTGCATCAGGAATGTTAGAGGAGAGGGGCCGCTTGCGCGACCCCGCTGAACCATCAATGCTTCACGACATACAGGTTGCGTGAGTACCAGTTGTTCTCGACATTGCCGAAGGGCCAGCCCTTGAGATAGGGCTTGAGCAGGAAGGTGTTGGTGTAGTGGTAGATCGGGATGATGGGGAAATCCTCGGCAATGATCTCCTCGACCCGGGTGTAGTTCGGGTTCGGGTCGTCCATGGTTTTCGATTCCTCCATCAAGCGGTCCACTTCGGGGTTCTTGTAGTTGGAATCGTTGTATTCCGAATTGGACATCATCAGTTCGAGGAAGGTCGAGGCCTCGTTGTAGTCGCCGCACCAGGCTGCGCGGGCGATCTGGAAATCCCCGACATCGCGGGTGTTGAGGAAGGTTTTCCATTCCTGGTTTTCCAGCGTGGTCTTGACGCCGAGAGCGCGCTTCCACATCTGGCTGATGGCGATGGCGATCTTCTTGTGACCTTCCGAGGTGTTGTAGAGGATCGTGACTTCGAGCGGGTTGCTGCGATCGTATCCGGCCTGTTCGAGCAGCTCCCGGGCCTTGGCGTCCCGTTCCTTCTGGGTCATTTTTGCATAGGGCACTTCCGGAACCTCGAAGTTGGCCGTAGAGCCCGGGGTGAAGGTATAGGCCGGGATCTGGCCCGCCTGTAGAATGTTGCGGGTAATGATGTCGCGGTTCACGGCATAGGCCAGGGCCTTGCGCACGCGAACATCGTCGAGGGGTTTCTTTTCCACGTTCAGCGCATAGTAGTAGCTGCACAGGCGTGGCACAGAGTAGACCTCATCGGGCATCTTCTTCTTGAGCCGCTTGTACTGGCCGGTGGGTACGCCGGCCATGTCCAGTTCACCGGCCTGGTAGCGATTGAAGGCCTGGTTCTCGTCGTTGATGACCAGGGCCACGACCTTGTCGATGATGGTGTTCTTATCGTTCCAGTACATCGGGTTGCGCACGCGCACCAGCCGCTCGTTGAGCACATGCTCCTTCAGGGTGTAGGCGCCATTGCTGACCATGTTGCCGGGGCGGGTCCACTTGTCGCCGTACTTCTCGATGGTGGCGCGGTGCGTGGGCATGGTCGTGGTATGTACGACCATGGTTGGAAAGTAGGGCAGGGGATTGCTCAGGCGAACCTGGAAAGTCAGGTCGTCCAGGGCCTTGACGCCCAGTTCCTCGACCGGTTTCTTGCCCTCGATGATGTCAGCGGCATTCTCGATCGACATCAGGCGCATGTAGCCGGAATAGGGAGAAGCCAGCTTGGGGTCCACGGCGCGGCGCCAGGCATAGACGAAGTCATGGGCGGTAACCGGGTCGCCATTGGACCAGCGGGCGTTGTCGCGCAGGTGGAAGGTATAGGTCTTCTTGTTGTCACTGACTTCCCAGCTCGTGGCGACACCGGGCGCCAGGGTTCCGTCGGCCTTCTGTGTCAGCAGGCCCTCGAACAGGTCGCGGGCGATGGCGGAACCGGTGACATCCTCGACCAGTTGCGGGTCGATGGAGGGCGGTTCGGCGCCCATGTTGTAGGTGAATACCTGCTCGTCGGCCAGCTCCTCGCCGGTCACCGGGTGCTTCTTGGCGGCCTGGGCGGGAATAGAGACCAGCAGGCTCAGGAAAACGAGGGTCAATAGTCGACGAATCATGTTCATGGGATGCTCCAGAATAGCGGATGCGGGCCGGTTCGACCGGCCGCTGGTTTGACGCGCAAAATGTCATATCGCGCTGCGGAATTCAACCGAAAACAGTTTTTTTCTGCAATTTATCGACCTTCGGCCGAACGGAGGATGAACGGAGGGATAAAAAGCCGTTTGGCGGCATAGAATCAGTCCGTTTCTTCTGGAAATGCCTGATCGGGGCAGATTGTAACCCCGGAAGTGAATAAAGACTCGGGAAGGAGGTACAAGGGAGAGGAGGGGAAGAAAAAGCCCCGGGGCCAGGCAAAAACAGGCCCACCCCTGAGATTCGCATTTACGCCCTGTAAATTGGGTTTCCCGAGGCAGGCCAAACCGTCGCTCCGGGGCTTTTCAACAACCAGAACATTCCTCTGTTTGCAGGGGAGATATGGGTTGGTTCTGACATGGATCAAGCCGCGAAAGGGGTATGGCTGGAGTCCAGTGCCATCTGGATGACACAGGGAACTCGTTTTCAGTCAGCTGTTTTCCGGAAAGACAGGTTCCAGGCCAGCAGTTCACCGTCCTGGCTGTGAATCACTTCCTGCTTCCTGGTTTCGAGTCCCAGTTTTTCGGCCTGTACTTGCATTTTCGACACATCCCTTTCGCTCCAGGCTGCATCGAGTTGGTCGGCCAGTCTCAGCCGGGCCAGTTGCAGTTCCTTGCGGATGGAACGCAGGTAAGCGAGCTTGTCGTCGAGGGATAGATTCATCATCTGCTGGAACAGCGGGTTGATCTGTTTCAGCAGGTTGGCAATCACGATGCCTTCCGGAAAGTGACCGGTCAGCTGGGAGATGGAGCGGTTGACCGCCTTGCGGGCGGCCTGCGCACGAGGGTTGGCGGCCAGTTGCTGTCTTTGTCGCGGGCTGCGGGTATCCCCCATGATTGTTAGTAATTTCTCCAGCCGAGGAAACAGGTCCTGCTGTTGAAAGATGGCCCGATATTGCTCCATCTCCTCGCGACTGAAGTGGCTGATTCGGGAATCGAGATGATGGGCAATCACGACCAGTTGTGCTTCGGGCTCGAGGAGACGAACGATGGCAGGGAGAGACTGGTCGATCCGGCTGTATTCCAGACCGAACTGGGCAGTAACCAGGTTGTAGCGCTGTTCACTGGTGAGGGTTTCGAGTGGAGAAGGCGGAAGCAGCTCTACCCCGGGAACCGCAGTAGTTTCCACGCGGTCTACTGCGTGAAGCTCAAGCTGTTTGTGTTCCCGCTCATTCACCGAGGCCGCAATACGGGTCACGGCGCCATTGCCGGTGGCGATGTCGAGAACGCGGATTCCGTCGGGTAGCCCCGAAAACAAGTTTTCCCAGAAGGGGACTAGCTCCTGTCGGTACCAGTCGGGTTCGGTTTTGCCAAAGGAGCTGACGACGGCTTGTTTCCAGTATTGCTGCCAGTGCTTCGAACTCATGCTGTAGGGGAGTGATTCGGTCGGGTACCCAGTGTACCTTTTTTGCGAATCGCAGACATGAAAAAGGGGAGCCGAATGGCTCCCCTCAAGTGTTGCGGAATGTATCGAGCGATCAGAACTCGATGGTGTATTCCGTGTAGATCACACGACCGGTGTTGTCATAGAGATCGTAGTAGTCACGTGGATACTTGCCGTCAAGGTCGAGAACGGGATCCTCATCGGTCAGGTTAGTGGCACCGATCGTAATCTTGCCGTACTTGTCGGTAGCATAGCTGTACGCCATGTTGATGGTGGTCCAGGTATCCACTTTTTCGTCGGAAGAGACGAGCTCGGCCTTGCCATTGTTGATCTCGATATAGTCATCCGCTGCATAGTCGCCTACGTAGTTAATCAACAGGTCAACCGAGTGGGGACCCGTGCTCCAGGTGGCACCCAAGTTCATGCGCAACTCGGGCTGACCGCTGAAGCCGGCCGTATCCTGTACCGGACCCTTGTAATAGACCTGTTGCTCGTAGGTGAGAGACTTGGAGAGAAGCAGGAAGGGTTGGAATAAACCGTTGTCGGTATCGACTTCACCCTTGATCTCGATATCGATGCCGCTGGCATTGAGTTCGCCTTCGTTGTCGGAAGTGGCATTGATTCGTGTGATATTGCCTGCATTGGAACGTTCGACATAGTTGCCTGCATTGGGGTCGCTTACATCAATACCGGCAGCTTCCGCGTAGAGCAGAGATTGAGCGCTACGAGTTGCGATCAGGTCGTCGATCTGGATGTTCCAGTAAGCAATATCTGCTGTCCAACCATCAGTAAACTCCCAGTTGACACCAAGGCTGACATTGGTCGAGGTCTCTGCGTCGAGGTCGGGATTGCTGGAGTAGTAAGTATCATACTGGCGTTCCGGGCAGTCCTCGGGGGCGATGCCGTTGTCCTGACAGGTTTTGTAGTCGGTAGCATCTTCTGCAGAGAAAGTCTCCGGGCCATAGAGGTCAGACAATGCCGGCGCCTTGAAGCCTTGGCTCCAGCGGGCGCGTACCTTGACTTCCTCGGTGGCATCCCACACCACGCCGAGAGAAGGGGAAACCTGGCTGCCGAAATCGCTGTAGTCATCACCGCGTATCGCGATATCGACTTCCACATCGTCGGAAACAGGCAGGAGCGCCTCGACGAAGACAGCGGTGACGTCGCGATCACCGGCGGAGGAGTTGCCGGCGGAGCCGCCGACCAGGCCGGCTTCGGAAGCAGCGTCATACAGGTTCTGGTAGTCGACGCTGAAGGTTTCAGCTCCGGCTACCATGGCGACATCACCAGCGCCGAAGAGATCTCCTGCGGACCACTGCACCTGTCCATACAGCTTGCTCATCTTGGTAAAGTTATCCTGGCCTACAGTTGCACGCAAGGCAGCGGCTGCATCCGGGTCGGTGAACGGGTTGTCACCGTCGGCAACGACTTTATCCAAACCCAGATAGGACAGATAGTAACGACCTTGTTCCTTTGAATCATAGCGATCATATTGGGCATAGACTTCATAGCTGACGTCATCGGTCAGGTCGCCTTTGAAGCCTGCTGTCAGGTCATACTGGATGTCGGTGACGAAATTGTCGCGATTACCGATCGGTGTCCAGCGATAGTAGCCGTACAGCTCGTAGTTCGGGCCGATAACGCCATCGGCAATCATCTGATCGATATCGAAGGGGTTGTCGGAAAAGTCTTTCGGATAATCCGGCCAGCCAGCTGCGGGGGGTGCGTATCTGCCAAAGGAGTCAACGCGGGAGAATAGGGCCTGAGCAAAGAACTCGGTGCTGTCGGTGAGCTCGAAATTGAAGTCGATATATGTGTTGACCCGGTCCAGTTCAGCCTTGTTTGCGGAGATGTTGGCATAGGCATAGGTACATGCCGTGCTACTGGGCAAACCGAAGGCGGCGAGGGACATGACACCCATGAAACCGCCGGTTGTCGGACAGTTGTTGGCGGCCTGGATGTCATAGAAGCCGGTGTCCGGATCGGAGAGTTCGATGGTTTTTCCATAGAAGGAGATGCCATCAGTGTCAATATAAATGTCGAGGCCATCCCCGTCCTTGTCAAAGGCCTTTGCCTTGGTGTAATCGCGGTCGGCATCGAAAATGGCGTCACGGTGATTACGCTCGATGGCAAAGGTCACATTGGCGCGGTCACTGGAAGCACCACCCACGATGGAGAAGCTTTCCTCGCCACCGTCGTCCTGGCTGCGGTCGCCAACGCGGGCATTGAACATCAGGCCGTCATAGCCTTTTTTCATGATGATGTTGACCACACCAGCGATGGCATCGGAACCGTAGACTGCGGAAGCGGCATCCGGCAGCATCTCGATCCTTTCGACGGCGGCCATCGGGATCATATTGATGTTGACGGAGGCTGCGCCCAGGTTCGGCGAACCGGGTATGCGGTGGCCGTTGATCAGAACCAGGGTGCGATCCGACCCGAGACCACGCAGATTGATGGTGGCGTTGGACTGGGCCGAACTACCGGAACGTTCGCTGAAGGAACCGTAGGTGTTCAGAGGGGAGGCACGCAGGATATCGGCTACCATCAGATTGCCGGTGGCGTCGATGTCCTCGCGATCCATGGAAACCAGGTTGCCGGATTCCTCGATCGTGGTGCGGGTGATGCGGGAGCCGGTGGTGACCACCTCTTCGACTTCATCGTCGTTCTGCTGGGCCATGGCGGCAGGCGAAACCGCTGCCGTTGCCAGGCTGGTATACAGGGCAAGACGAATGGCCTGCTTCAGCAAACCGTTCTTATCATGCAGTGTTGACATGGTATATCTCCTCTAGACTGTGGTGAAAATGCGACACCACGCTGGTTTTTATAGAGTGAATCAGTTGCCAAAGTGAACTAATTCGCTAGCGCGAAGATTAGTCTTGTAGTAGCAGGTGGGTCAAGAACTTTGTGAACGATTTTTTGTCGAAAAAGAGTTTTTTTGACGGTCGTTCGGGGCTTTCTTGTTGCATCCGTGCAACAATATGTTTTACTGTTCGCACGGTAAAACGATATCCCATGAAAATACTCTAGGGATGGGGCTGTAGCAGCTGAATCAAAGCCTGTGATCCGGTTATTTTCCGTTCAGGGCTTTCTCACGCTGGATTTCGGTATCCAGGTATTTGATCCATTGCCGCGCCGATTTACGGTTCTGTTTGCTCGAACCCTTGGCA
>WGBK01000149.1 GCA_015494335.1 Gammaproteobacteria bacterium
AACACATAATGCCTGCCGGTTTCTGGGTCCCGATAGCCAATGCGGCGCAAGCGGATGGGGCATTTCCTGGCGGTCTGGCTGCCGGTAAACTCAATGGTCTGGTCGCTGGTCAACCCGCTGTCGGTCCGGACCGAACGACGTTTGACAACACGATACCTTGCATTGGTCTTGAGGCGGGTGACGAAGAAAATACCTTTCTCTGTCAGTTGCTTATACCAGGAATAATCGTTATAGCCTCGGTCCATGACGACAATGCTGCCGGTCGGGAATTGCAGCATGCGACCAATGGTTACGTCATGCACCTTACCTTCGGTGATGGTGACAAATTCCGGCAGGTAACCTGCGTGATTGAGTCCGACATGGAGCTTGATGGCGCCTTTGGTGGTGCGGAAATCTGCCCACGGAAACACCGACAGACACAAATCGATGGTCGAAGCATCCAAAGAGTACAGCGGATTCCTGAATTTGAATCCATGACCAGGCACTTTGCCCTGGCATCGGCTGAGGAGTTTTCCAAACAGGGCCTCGTACAGCGTATAGGGCTTGTCGTTGTTGAGCCGGGACAGATTGGAGCGGCTCAATTTTGTGCTGCCCAAGTGATAAAGACGGTGGGCCTGGGCCGAGATGTTCTCGATGAGGTCACGTAGCGAATGGCGGCCTGTGAGCTGGCCGATCATCAACACAACAAACTGTGACCAGCGGGATGCAGTACGGAAGGAACGGCCCGAATGATGCGCTTTGGCCAGAGTTTCGAATTCATGTCTCGGCACAAGTCTTAGCAATTGAGCGGCGATCGTATTACAATGGGCCATGGCCTGATCCTCCCGTTTGATCAATAGGTTAATGACAAACATATTGTATCAAATTGGGGTGGATCAGGCCTTCCTATTTGCCTGTTAACGGGACAGCAGTGACGCTAAGTACTGATACATCCCGACAGGCACTTGCCCGGCTGTCAGCGCCCGCTTCAGCCGCTCTACGCCGCGCTCATCAAGCTCCACGGCCGAATGTAGCGCTGGAAGAAACTTGACCAAGACCGGTTGATCAAGTGCCGAGTCAAGGAAATGTTGCGCGAGATCCGTGTTTTGCTCCCAGAGCCCGGCAAGGAAGCCATTGAGCACCTGAATATTTCGCTGTTCCGGGGCGATCTGCTCAAGTCCTTCGACAAGCCTTGTCCAGACAGCACGAGGATCCGGGGATGCTTCAGCAAGTCCCCTGCCGAATGCCCAAGCCCTGTTTCCACCGCGGAGTAGGTCAGGCAGCAGTTCTACGAACACTGCATTATTCGTGGCTACTACTGAACCGAGCTCCCGGGCAATTGCCTCCAATCGCTCGATCGCGTTCTTTGGATCGTCATCAATGTCCATATCCTCCAGGTCGAGGCCGCCGGACCTGTCACCCAGGACCATTGCACGTACCCGCTCTGGGAGGCTAGACGGAGCCAAGTCAGCCTCCAAAACAGACAAACGCGATGTCGCTTCTGGAGCAAGTCGATCTCTATCGAAATGCATCGTTTGCCGGCACGCGGCCCAACCCTCACGCCAAAATCCATCGTCAGCGAACCTTCGGGATAGTCTTTCGAGCTCGTCGTGCATGTGAGCTGAAGTCCACAGGCCACGGAAGTTCCGCGCCAGTAGGTTGCGCAGCTCCAGCTTGAGCACCCCCTCGGTCAGGGCTAAGCGCTCGATCAATGTGAGAGCAGCGCTGTACCATCGGGTTATGTCGGCGAGGCCCTTCGGCTGGTAGCCATAGTCCCGTGACCGGGCTCCGAACTCGAACGGATAGGCCGAACTGAAGTGTGTTGCCTCCAGAACCATGTCCAGGGCAGCCAAACCCAGTGCTTGTGCCTTATCTTCGTCTGACCTGAGAAGCTGTTCGATCACACCGAGACGCTGTTCGATAGTGGCGTGCGTTCCAGAAAGGTAGATCGTGAACAATGAGACGAAAGCATCTGACGCCTCTTTGGCATCCTGCTCGTCCTTGCTCTGCGACGCAACCCGCACCAGCAATTGGGTGCTCCGTTCAAACAAAGCTGGGTCGTAAGCAAGGGAGCGCAATAAGGATAGGTGCTGTCGCCAAACCGCCGGCGCCACGTCGGGGTAGTGGTTACCAACTCTCTCCAATGCCGCGAGCGCTGCCTCGGGCAATACAGGTGCAATGTTCTCGAACATCGCCCGTTTGACGTCGTTAAACATTGTAACGTTGCCTAGGAGACCATCAGTCGAGAGCCACCTTTCGACGATATTGATAGCCACGGGATGGTCGTGCAAGAACGACAGCCGCCGGGAAAAGGACCGGGCCAGCCGCTCATTCCCCTCTTTGACTAGGTGTTGGTTGATGAGATCGTAGGGCGTGTCCTCGAGTGCGCGGGCTGCGAGCCGATTCGCGATGGCGTGCGGCAGCACCGCTCGCCAGACCCCGCGTTGCTGCATGAGATCACGCCGGAGCAACTCACCGATATGGCGGTAGATCTCTACAGCAGATTGACCTGCAAGTGCGGCCAGATGCGGGAGTTCAGCCTCTTTCTCTTCCAGCGCTTCGCCTTGGAAGGAGTACACGAGCGAGCACGCTTGAGCCGCAAGAAGCAGGGCGTTATTCGGGTCTTGACGCTGCCGGAAGAGCCGCTGGAAGAGTTCATCGTTCGATAGGCCAGCGATTGTGTCCGAGTCCTCGACTGTCTCGGCAAGAGCAATCGCAATCCGGGCGTTGCCTCCAGACGCCTCGGCAATGGTGTTCGCGTCCACTTGGGATAGGTGTGGGTACCGGCGCCGAATCAGCCTTTCGATCAACTGGGGCGAGGACGTGTCGAGGCGGGCAACCTGGGTTCCCTCAGGCTGGTCGTCGCGAACGTCATACTCAACTGTGAGAACGCTGACCGTGCTGGTTTGTCCGCTGCATAGTTCCGAGAGTCTTCGGTGCAAATCTGGAGGGCAGTTGTCGACAATCAGGATCGCGTGCGTGCGGCTCGCAATTAGGTCTGTGGCCAAGCCAGTTGGTTGTGGGTCCGGGTTGTCTGATAAATTGGTGTAAACGGCAAGGGATGGTGGCAGCGGGTGAGACCCGATCCGATCGTCAAACAAGGCCTGGACGAGACGGGTCTTCCCGACACCTGACAGGCCGACTAATCGCACTATTTTTCCAGGTTGGGCTAGTTCATCTCTAAGCTCGTCGATACCCTGGGCGATCGATTGCACAGGTGCATCACTGTGCCCAGCGAGGTGCAAGCGTAGCTTGTCATCGAGCAGATACTCTGCATCGATGCCCTCGGCTGCGCCACTCCATGGACCATAAGGCTGCCAACCGACAAGAGCCCGACCCACCCTCTCCTTGACCCAGGCGATGAGGCCGGGGTGGCGCCGCACCCAGGTAGCCAAACGCGTGCGGTCGTAGAAGTCGGTGAGAAGCTGATCGGCATTCGCTACTCCATCTAGAGCCTCACGCAAGGCACCCCGGCGGTTGCGGAGAGCGCTGTCAGCGGTCGATCCTTTTGAACTGACGATCACATAGGCGCCTGCGTCATTCGCGAGTTCCTGGATAACAGCACGGATCACACCGGTTGGCCGCATTTCAGCGAGAATTCTAGCTCTCGGCATATCCGGAGTCTTGACTTGGAACCCTGTCGAGGGGCGTGGGACGAAGCCTTCGATGGACGTGCCCGGAGGCAAAGACACGCGCAC
Organism: Gammaproteobacteria bacterium; assembly: GCA_015494335.1. Classification (GTDB taxonomy): domain Bacteria; phylum Pseudomonadota; class Gammaproteobacteria; genus S144-22. The sequence continues at coordinate 3,678 of WGBK01000149.1, forward strand.
GTCCAGACCGCCATCTGCTGCCGTCTGGTTTCCACCCCATGTAACCGCCGCAGGTGACAGCTCCTGACTTACCAGTTCGGCTTCGCAAAGGCGCCCGACCAGTTCCCGGAGGTCGATGTCATTCAGTTGACTAATATCGTCGGGCGTAATGTCGAACATTTCGCTTCAGAATAGTTGAGGATCATATGGTACTCCTCAATACAATAGGCCGATTCGGCGTGCACGGGCCAACGCAGTTGTGAGTGCCACTACACCAATAGTGGACCTCCTGAGTGTCGGCGAAGGGTCGATGATAGCGTTCATATTAAGACGCTTACCGTTTCGTTTTGGCCGTTCCCCACTTCATAACTACTTTTCTTCCAGCATCCCCCGCATCCTTCGGAATCCACCGGTAATACACCCTGGCGGTGAACGTCCAGTCGGTATGTCCCATCTGCGCGGCAACCCATTGGGGTGACTCGCCGGCCATCAGGGTCATGGAGGCGAATGTGTGCCGCATCTGCCCAGGTGGCCGGTAACGCACGCCGGCGCGTTTGCAGAGTGTTTTCCATTGGCGTGCCCGGAGGGCGAGGTCGCCTGTCCAGCGCTTTCGAGTATGCGGGTTCTGGAAGACTTCGTCGCCCTGCAGAAAAGTGTATTCCTTCTGCGCTTTCAGGGCGGCGATGGCAGGCGGTAGAAGCTGAACGATTCGCTCGCCGGCCTCGGTCTTCGTCATTTCAATTTCTTCAGCGTCTTGGGTCAGAGCGCCTTCGACATAGACCCGCTTGTTTATCCAGTCGATGTTTCCCCAGTTCAGGGCGAACAGCTCGGAGAGCCTGAGTCCGGTCCAGAAGCCGAACTGGATCAGGTTCTTGAGCTGGCCATGTGCCGTATTGATCAGCGCGGTGCGCTCCTCCTGATTGAACGGGTCGATCTTCGATTTCGAGCTGGCCGATGCATGGGCGCGGGATTTGCGGCGCCGTATCACCTTGTTGGCCATGGGGTGGTGGTGGATGAGTTCCTGTTCGACGGCCTCGTTCAACGCGCGCCGAAGTAGGCTGAGCTTGTTGTTCTGGGTCTTGCGGCTCCAGTCATGGGATTTCACCCAGTCGCGGATCATGGGCCACTTCAGTTCCGTCAACATCAACGATCCGAACGCGGGAATGATCTGGTTGAACAGGATGCGCTGTTCGACGGTACGGGTGGAGGCTTTCAGCTCCTTCTCTTCCTTCCGCCACCAGTCGGATAGATACTCCTCCAGGGTGATGTTGGCACCGGGTTCGTCGCTGAGGCGGCGGGCCTGTTTGGAATTCGGAAACGTGGTGGCATAGTCGAAGGTGCCCCGGTAGATGGCTTCCAGTATCGCCTCCCGGTGACGCTCCGCTCTTTTCAGATTAGCGGGGGTGGGCTCGAGCCGGATCTTTTCCCGGCAGCGCTTGCCTTTATAGACGAACGAGATCTCGATCGAGGAGGCGCTGGCTGCCCGGACCCCTGTACGCTGCTTTCTACCCATTGGTTATATCCCTCAACGCTTAATAGGATTCGGCCATCGGGCGCCTTGGTCCAGACCTGGCTTTCCAGCCACACGCCATCCCTGATCTTCGACCGAATCGCATGTTCCGAGTAGCCGGTCTCCTCGGAGAACTTCCGAATGGTCATCCAGTTTATCGTCATGGCCGACACCGGCCTTGGCCATGACCGCTGCTACTCTTCGTCGCCGGTGCGGTGACCAAAGAGGGGCGGTGTACCCCAGATATCCGAGGCATTCGCATGTTCGTTTCGGTGGTGGATCGGAACGAGACGAACCGATCCCGATCCATGAGTTGAACCATGCGATAGACATTAGCACTGGGCTAATCTGTCTAGCAAAAGGAAAATTCTTAGCAGCGTGGTAAGAGGGCAGCGGGCGTGTTCCGGTGATGGCACTCATACCATCTCACCCTTGAACACCACCACGCCACAGATACGCGCCGTCCGGTCGAGTTCGATGATCCGGTTGGGCCAATTCGGGTTGACCGCTTTCAGGTACTGGCGATCGTCTTCGACGATCAACTGTTTAAATGTGGCCTCTGCCGTATCTTCGATCATGACCACCACGTATTTGCCATGGACTGGTTCCGCGTGGGGGTCGACGAAGATCAGCTCACCGTCATGGAATTTGGGCTCCATGCTCTCACCGCGAACGCGGAGAACGAAAGAGTCCTTGCTGCAGGCGACAGGGCAAGGGAGCAATTCCTGCCCATATTGAGGCACAAAACCTTCTGAAATCTCCATCCATTCACCAGCCTGCACCCACGAGATGACCGGAAGCAACCGGCGGATATCCGGGCCCGGATGGGCGTTGACATCCTTATCTGCAAGATTGAGTCGGTCCCACTCGGCTTGGTGCGGTTCGTCCATCCACCCTTGATGCTTGCCCATGCCGTGTTCCAGCTTGCTGGCAAGACTATCTCCAATACTGCGAGGCGTGCCTTTCTTGGTTCGCATCTTGCGCCGAACCTGGCTGATGTAGGAACTGTTGGTACCGGCACGCTTGGCCAGCTTCGCCGCCGAACCGGCCTCGGCGATCAGCAATTCGAGGTTTTTCAAACGGATCTGTTCAGGTGCACGCATGATATTGTCAATATAACACGATATTTAGCAGAATGATAAATATTTTGTGCGCAAATTAGCTTGGCGAGCGAGCAGCACGCTGCTAATCTGCTCCCGCATGGAGCTAAAGACATTCTTGCAAAGGGCCACCAAGCGGGAGCGTGCCGACCTGGCCACCGTTTGTAACGATTCGGTGGGATATCTCTATCAGATCGCCGGTGAGCATCGGCGTGCCAGCCCCCAGATGGCGACGCGCATCGAGCGAAAGAGCCGCCAAGTCGCAGCAAGATCCAACGGTCGGCTGGAACTGGTGCCTCGGGAGAGCCTGGTTCGCCACCCTGAGATTTTCACCGGTATCTTCGATGAGGAATAGATGATGGCTCAGGGCACAGGATCTGCCTCATCGACTGAAGGCGGTTCGCCGGAGATCGTCGATCTCGCTTGTATTCACTCCTACGACCGCAATCCTCGACAAGGCCGCAATCCGGAATACGACCGGATCAAGGACTCGATTCGGAGTACCGGTCTGGATCAGCCGCTGGTGATCACCCAGCGACCAGGTACCAGGGACTACATCGTCCATGCCGGGGGCAATACCCGTCTGACCGTTCTGAAAGAGTTGTTTGACGAAACGGGTGATGCACGTTTTGGCCAGGTGCCGTGCCTGATCAGGCCCTGGAGCCAGGAATCGGATGTTCTGTTGGCGCATCTGCGGGAGAACGACCTGAGAGGTGGTCTGACCTTCATCGACAAGGCGCGCGCTGTCCTCGATGCCCGTGAGTTGCTCGCCGAAGAGTTGGGTCTCGAGGAGATATCGCAAAGGCGATTGGCGGAAGAGCTTCGACGCAGGGGCTACCGCATCACCCATGCCCGGATCTCGCAGATGGAATATGCAGTCCAACGGCTGCTGCCGGTGATCCCGCTGGCACTCGAGCAGGGCCTGGGGCGCCCCCAGGTCGAACAGATCCGAAGGCTGGAGCGTGCGACAGGCGTGATCTGGCGCGATCGTTGTGCCTCCAGCGAGATCGACTTCGATGAAGTCTTCCTGACCCTCTGTCGGCGATATGACAGCCCGGACTGGGATACCGAGATATTGCGGGGCGCCCTGGAGGCCGAGATCGCCGATGTGCTCGATGTGAGCATCCATACGGTACGGATGATGCTCGATGCCGAACTGGAGGGGCGCAGATTGTCGATCCCGGAAAATGACGCGACGAGCGAAGACGAATCGTCAGTCACGGGCGAAGACGATGAAGCGGTTACAGAATCTTCGCTGGTACCAGAGGCGCCCGATACCGGGGACCCTCTTGCCGCCCCAAAGGGGAATGAGATGCCAGTGGAATCGGCTTCCGACGACGAGGGCTCGACACCAGATCCCTCTATCAGCTCGGAACAAGATCACGGGGCCATGCCCGAACCGGGTCAACCGATGCCCCTGCCTGTCCCGTCTCCCGGTGATTCTGTACCGACCGACCTGAAGTCGTTACGCGGCCGGGCCTGGACCCTGGCGGCTCGCCTGGCCCAGCGTAATGGCATGGGGGAACTCGTCGAGCCCGTACCCGGCAAGGGGCTGGGTTTCGTATTGCGGGACGTGCCCGACCCAACCCTGGCGGATCAGCTCGACGAGGAGAGTCTGAGCCAGCTCACCATGCTGTGGTGGCAGCTTGCGGCCTGCTCGGAAATGACCTTCGCGCCGCTGGAATCGATCCTGCCGCTACTGCCGGAAGACTCCATCCTTCGCCGGGCCCTCGAGACCGAGGACGCGGAACTGTTGTTCAGCAGTATCTGGACGCTCGATCCAGGGCATACCGGTTATCGGCTCTGGCGGCCCCTCCACGACCGGGACTGGAGCGATCTTCTGGGCCTGATGGATACCTATCGCCGAATCCGCCGGGTCGCCGCGGATACGGGCGTGCCGATCTGGGAGTAGCGCGATGGAGAGTACCAAGGAATCGGATCTGGTCACCGCCGTACTGATGTACGCCATGCGTTGCCTGGCCGAGGGCGACCATGCGGCACTGCACAACATGAAGTTTGGTCCGCGTGAGATCGAGGCGCTGCGGGAGATGAACCTGTCGGACCTCTACCGGATCGAATCGCTGCGTGCCCACTGCCTGGACATCGCCCTGAACCGGCAGGTCTATTGGCCGATGATCGAACACCTGCGGGCGCAGCGAGAGTCCGAAGAGACGCTGCACTCCCTGATCGCGGCCGATGCACCCCACGAGATGTTGCTGATCCTGTTCGGCCTGAACGCCCGGGACTACAGCCGGTTGCGGCGCACCCTGTCGGTCAGTCCGTCCGTCGGTCGTCCACCCGAGGCGGACGAGGAGAGTTCCCATCGGCTCTGGGAGGTCTGGTCGAAGAAGTTCGATGGGGAGTCGACCGGCCTGCTGGCGCCGGCCGACTACCTGGCGCTTCATCGGGAGACCGGCGTCCCGATGCGCGCCATCTGGAACCTCACCCAGCGTTGGACCCAGTATGGCAACCTGACCGGCGAGAGTGACGACGATGCCGCTCAGGCGGGTGGCAATGGATGAGCTATCGCGTCCCATTCGTCCGGAGACCGCGGCCCTCGATGCGCTGATCCAGGAGACCATCGCCCGTGTGGAGGCCTCGCCCGGCAGCGAGGCTGCAGACACCATGATCTTTCTGGGGAACCGGCACCAGTCGTTTCCCACGGCCGTGATTCGTGATCCGGTCCTCGAGCCGGTGGACAAGCTGGTGTGGATGGTGATCATGCTGGGCGTTTCGGAAACGGGCGGCAATACCGCCTTCCCCAGTTACCACGCCATCGCCGAGCAGGCGAACGTATCTTCACGATCCACGGTGGCCCGGGCCATCGCCATCCTGCGCGCCACCCGCTGGCTGACCCTGTGTGGGCGGTTGCGCAAGTCGAACGGCCGATTTCGCGGCAACCTGTATGCGCTGCACGATGAACCCTTGCCGCTGGCCGACGAGATCCACCTGGATCGCGATTACATGGGCTTTCTCAAAAAGTCCGTGAGCCATAGCCATGCCCGGGTGCGTGCAGTGGCGAAAGGGGTGCTCTACTCCATCGACGAGGACATCCAGCATGGGTGTGATCCCTGTAGGCTGGAGCACCCCATCGAGCGACGCATACAGTCCATGGCGCCGAGCAACGATGGGCGCCCGCGCCGTTTCTTCTCCTTCACCCCCAAGGTCATTCGCCAGTTGCACATGGAAACCGTGGGCAGAAGCGATCCACCGGGGCGCCATGACCGAATTTCGAACCCGGTGGGGACCCGGGTTCAAAATTCGTGCGTCGAAGATTCGAACTCGGATCGTGGTAGTGGTTGTAAAAATAAAAAAACTACGACTACCCCTACGGAGATGCATTCGAAATTCGAAGTGGCCGATGAGACGGGTAGGCCGCTCGTGTATCCCCGTCGGCTCAGCGACAACCAGCGTGAGATCGCCGATCGCTATCTCAGTCGCCTTCCACCTGCATCGAGGCAGGCGGTTCTCGACGAGCTGGAGGGCCGGTTCCAGGCGGAACTCCGGGGGATGAAGCCGGTGTACGACGAGATCCGTTTCCTCGCGCGGCTCTGTGAACTGGCCCGCTCAGGCGAGTTCCACCCCAATCTCGGTATCAAGGTCCGCGAGGCCCGCCGGGCACAGGAACTCAGCCAACAGCGTGCGGCACAGATGGCAGCCTCGACACCCAAGGAGACCGAGGCCGAGCGTGAAAAGCGCATGGCCGAGGCGCAGAGACGACTGGCGGATATGCGGAAGTTGTTGGGCATGTCCGCCGGTGGCGAGAGCCATTCGAATCTGGAGTAGTGAACGACCCATTCGCCGGGGTGTTTCCACTGGAAACACCTGTCGATCTCCGAACGCGGTGACTAATCGACGCATTGATCGTCAGCGTTATCCGTTGTTCCAGGACGATTCACATGCGCTCATAACGTCCTATCGAAGCGACCAGGAGCCAAACGAGTGAACCGTTCCGTTTCCGATTCAAACGACTTGCATAAGAGCGACTGGGCCATGGGGGGCGATGATCCAGGGCCTCTTCGCGGCCAGGTCTGGTTGACGTTACAGACCGTCCAGGCCCGTCGGCTGGTGCGCGGGCGAAGTGGCTCTGCCGGGAAGCCGCCAATCTTTGGCCTCACCACCTTCGCGGATCGGTTGCGGGTGATCTGGCAGGCCGCGCGAGACGACGATCCCTATGCCGACTGGTGGCTGATCAAGATCCACGAGGCGCTCGAATCGAAAGAGAAGCGGCTGCAATCCACCCGGCAGATGCTGGATGAACGGCTGGCGCAGATGGACGCCATCGAAGTCTCGGTTGCCACATCCGAGCGGCCGTTCAGAACGCCCCTTCGATTCGCCAATCCCTATGCCTACCGAGCCGCCCATCTCCTGGCGAACTACGATGCCCAGGTCTGTGCTGCCCTGACCGCCCATCATGTCGGTGTGCTGGCCCACCGGACCTGTGTCGATCTCATTCGTCAGGGATCGCACGAGATACGCGGCCTGTTCAGCCTGCCACAAAGCTATCGCTTCCTGCGCATCAATCGGGCCGAAGTCGAGAGGGGCGGCCCAAAGGCCCGTGATGCGGAGCGACGGATGGGGTCACTTCCCGACGAGGTCCTATCGGGTGAGCACCGGGCGCCCTTGGCACCGCAGCGGCGCAAACGGCCATCCGGTTTCAGCGATCACATGCAATTGCACCCCGCATCACCGTCCTCTGAAGGCCGTTCCAGCCCTGCTGAAAACGACGACGCCTGAGGTATCGGGTTTCTTCTGGCGGGCCGGTTCATTGCGACCCTAACCTTGTGGCCATTCGAACGTAACAGGATACCTGCAATGGCCAAGGCGCAAACGGGAACCCGGATCACTATCCAGCTCGATCGCCGGGTAGCGCTGGAGGCCATCCTTTTGAACCGATTGGGCCAGATGCCAACCCATCGGCGCCAGGAGTGGCTGCGCGGTCTCTTGGTCCAGGGATTCCGAAACGAATGCCAGGCATTGAA